>NZ_JBHGXH010000001.1:0-1085 GCF_041936445.1 Candidatus Darwinibacter acetoxidans
CGTCGGACGTCAGAAGTCAGAAAGAAGGAAAACGCCAAAAGCGAAGATCCAACAAGACTGACGACTGTTGTCTGGCTGACGGCCGAACACATGACTCTCGTCAAGCGAAAGCAAAACGAGCAGTACATTCCAAAACAACGCGTGTAAAACGAGGGAAAGAGGCAAAGCCAAAAGCCCTTGTTGAGCACAAAAAACGAGCCAATCAAACCATTAAATAAATTTTAAAAAATTTATCGGAGAGTTTGATCCTGGCTCAGGACGAACGCTGGCGGCGTGCTTAACACATGCAAGTCGAACGGAGGATACATTGAAACGCAAGTCGATATGTAACCTTAGTGGCGGACGGGTGAGTAACGCGTGGATAACCTGCCTATCTGACCGGGACAACACCTGGAAACGGGTGCTAATACCGGATACGCTCATCTAGTCAAAAGAATAGATGAGGAAAAGGGGAAACCCGCAGACAGATGGGTCCGCGTCCCATTAGCTAGTTGGAGGTGTAAGAGACCCCCAAGGCGACGATGGGTAGCCGGCCTGAGAGGGTGACCGGCCACACTGGAACTGAGACACGGTCCAGACTCCTACGGGAGGCAGCAGTGGGGAATCTTCCGCAATGGGCGCAAGCCTGACGGAGCAACGCCGCGTGAGTGAAGAAGGCCTTCGGGTTGTAAAACTCTGTCATCAGGGAAGAAGAAAGTGACGGTACCTGAGGAGGAAGCCCCGGCTAACTACGTGCCAGCAGCCGCGGTAAAACGTAGGGGGCGAGCGTTGTCCGGAATTACTGGGCGTAAAGGGCGCGTAGGCGGTTATCCAAGTCAGGGGTGAAAACCTTGGGCTCAACTCAGGGCCTGCCTCTGAAACTGGGTAACTTGAGGGCAGGAGAGGGGAGTGGAATTCCCAGTGTAGCGGTGAAATGCGTAGATATTGGGAGGAACACCAGTGGCGAAGGCGGCTCTCTGGCCTAACCCTGACGCTGAGGCGCGAAAGCGTGGGGATCAAACAGGATTAGATACCCTGGTAGTCCACGCCGTAAACGATGGGTGCTAGGTGTAGGAGGTATCGACCCCTTCTGTGCCGTAGTTAAC
>NZ_JBHGXH010000002.1:0-1033 GCF_041936445.1 Candidatus Darwinibacter acetoxidans
GTGAATCGCAGGGATCATGTGACAGGTGACGTGGCGCTCATACCCAGGACAAGCATCAGCAGGCTTGAGCGGGCACTTGAAGAGGCGCGGAGGGCGATTGAGGGGGGACAACCATGAACACCACAACCATTGAATGGGCTACGCATACATGGAATCCGGTGACGGGCTGCACTCCTGTTTCAGAGGGCTGCGAGAATTGCTACGCCAAACGCATGGCTCAGAGGTTGCGTGGCAGGTATGGGTATCCCGAAGATGAGCCGTTTAAGGTGACGCGACATGACAATAGATTATTGCAGCCTTTGAAGCTGCGGAAGCCGTCAAGGATCTTTGTATGCAGCATGGGCGACCTGTTTCATGAGGATGTCCCCAATGACTATATAGACCAGGTGTTTGGTGTTATGACTCATGTATCGGTTGAGCATCACACGTTCTTAATTCTAACGAAACGACCAGAAAGGATGAGGAGGTATATATCAAGCCTTGATTGTCAAGACTGGGGGCTTCCGCGAGGGAATATATGGCTTGGCGTAACAGTTGAGAACAACAACAACCTATGGCGCATTGAAGAACTGCTACAAATCCCCGCAGCGGTGAGGTTCGTATGCTGTGAGCCGATGTTGGGGCCGGTGGATCTACGACTCGGACAACACTGGCTCATTAGCGTCGGTGGGGGGTATGGCAAATTTCATTTTCTCGGACATGAGCACGAGGCGGAGGAAATGAGGGCGCATAAAGCGCGTTGGGAGGGCGCAGTTGCCAAGAAAAGATGGCTTCCCGGTATCGACTGGGTTATCTGTGGAGGCGAGACGGGCCCCGGCGCACGTCCTATGCACCCGGATTGGGTGCGGCTCTTGCGCGATCAGTGTCAGGTAGCAGGTGTGCCGTTTCTGTTCAAGCAGTGGGGAGAGTGGGCGCCAATCCATGAGCTGAGATGCGGGGAGCCGGGCATCAAGGGCAGGCGGTGGTTCAACTTCGACCCAGACACAACAGTTTGTAAGGTTGGCAAGAAACGCTCTGGACGCTTGCTTGACGG
>NZ_JBHGXH010000003.1:0-1069 GCF_041936445.1 Candidatus Darwinibacter acetoxidans
TGACGCGGCAAGAGTATGATCAGGAGTTGCTCGTTGCCTCCCGCCAGATGATCGCCTCCCGCATGGGCAGAAGTGAACCAGAAGAAGAGACCGGGCCGGCAGTACCGGCAGTGCACGTGAGACACGTTGAAAAGATCACCGTGAAAGAGCGGATCCCATATTCCACCAAGTACACTTACACCAACAAAATGTATGTCGGTGAAAGCAGGGTTGTAACCCCGGGGAAATACGGCTTGAAGGAAGTAACCTACCGGGTTACCTGTGAAAATGGAGTGGAGAAATCCAGAGAAGCTCTTTCCAACCGGATTATCAATGAGCCTGTAACCAGGGTGGTGGAGCGGGGTACCCTGAGAAGGTTTGCCTGGCCTGTTTCCGGCGGCGGCCGGATAAGCCAGTATTTCCATGCCGGGCACAGGGGTATTGATATCGCCGCGCCTCTTAACAAGTCGATCCTTGCTGCAGAAAGCGGGGTTGTGACTGTATCGGGATGGGGCAGCAGCCAGGGGAACTACATCGTAATTAACCACGGCAGCTACTACACCCTCTACCTGCATAACAATGTCAACCTGGTTTCCGCCGGGCAGAGAGTTTCCCGCGGGCAGGTCATCGCCCGCCTGGGTTCAACAGGGCACTCTACCGGGCCTCACCTGCACTTTGAGATCCGCCGCAGCATTGGTTCCAGTTGGAGCGGATGGTACACCCATCCGGCCATAAACCCGCTGCAGTTTTACTAGATTTCAAAAACAAGACTTAATCCGGCCGCTCCCACCCAGGGAAGCGGCCTTTTCAATGTACCCGCCAGGCAGCAGCCCGTAAAGGCTCCCGATTGTTTTAAAAATGCTGCTCCCGTGCAGGCTGCCTTTTCTCTCAGAATATTTTTCTTGACAAAAGAATCTTCTATTCACTTTGCATGATCTCTTCCGACCTCCGACTTCCGACCTCTGACCTCCTACAATAAGGCATAACCATACCGCAAAAGGAAAAAGATAAAAGAGACAACTGTTCACCTGTTTCGGCAGGAGTAGAACCTTCAAAAGGAGGACCAGCCTTGGTAGAGACCATAGTCGGA
>NZ_JBHGXH010000004.1:0-1563 GCF_041936445.1 Candidatus Darwinibacter acetoxidans
GGGGAGCCGGTCCTGCTGAAGCGGTGGACCGAGGACTGCAGCGATCCTCGCGAAGAATGCTCACTGGATATTTGCTGCCAGTACGCTATGCCGGACGGGAGCGTAAAGGTTGAGCGGAATCATACCTGGTGAAAAATTCGGCCCGCCGGGAGCCGTAAATCCCGGCAGAAAGGAAAGGAGGAGAAGAAATGGCAACATGTTATCGCTGCTTCAGGGATGGTCTGAAGTATCTATCGGAGGCCCGCGTCGGGGATGCGTTGCTCGCCCCGGTTTGCAAGTGTGGAGAACACTACGTCCTGCAGGAGGCAGACATGGAGAATCTCACCGCCTTCATCGCCTGCCCGAAGGGTTGTGAAGGCCACCGGACAGAACTTCGTTTTACAGGGCTTTGGGATGACCTGCCAGACCTCTACGTGCTGGTGCACGCCCAGCGCTATGGGCGTATCCCATGCATACTGAAAGGCCACATCCGGGATGTGGCATTGCAACTGGCGAAATTCGCCAGGAGCAAATGCAAAGGGCGTATGACGGACGCCAGCGTCCGCTGCTACGCGAAAGCGTTTGAATACGCTCTCCGCAGAGATGCGGAGAAGGAAGAAACCAGTGAACTGCAACTGGTGGCATATTCCTCACCATTTGAAGTGGGGATAAATGCCGGACGCAGCCAAAAGGTTGTCGTCCCCGCCACTCTTCATGACATATATGACGAACCCGTCGAATTTGAGTGGCGGGATGTCTGCGCAAAATAACCCGGCCCGCCCCGCGCCGTAAGCGGGGCAAATAAAAAAACAGGAGGGTTTATGATGCCACAAGATTATACCAAAGAGCTATTGAAGAAAGGGGAAGAGCGGAAGCGCCTGACGGAGCAGCTACAGGAGTTGCTCCTGAATGTCGCGGGCAAAATTGCCGATTCGGTGCCATTGGGCACTGAGGTTGAGGTTGCCGGGGTGCGTTACCGCGCCCACCGCTACAGCTCCAACATCGGCAGCTTCCGGACTGTGGTCGTTGTTGATCAGGAAAGCTGCGAGGACTTCCCTGTTTTCCGGGCCATCGACAACGAGCCGCCCGGCAGTGAATATTACCTGCATCGGGATTACGGGCGTATTGTCCACGTTGCCGCCAGGGAGGAATTTCTCCACTTCGCCAACCACTTGCCCGAAATCATCCGGGCATTCGAGGTGAAGGAGGACGCGATAATCGAAGAACTCCGCGACGCGTTTGAACGCCTGCGGACAAGTTTATAAGAACTGCTCCGGCCCCTCCTCCCCCAGGGGGGGGCGGCCGGCCCGCCGGAGTTTGCCCGGCAAGACCGGAATGGCGGCCACCCGGTTAAACAACGCCGCCACCAGGCAACAATTTGAAGTGAAGGGAGGATCTAAAATGCGATCCAAAATGCGTTACCCCGTGTCTGACCCTATCCTTCATCGTTGTATTGCTATCGCCCTTACCCAAAAGAAATTTATACGCAGTAGCCTGAAAGCATTGCTTTACGATGCGGGTTTATACGCCGATCTGCACCAGGAACTTGTTGCTGCTGCCGTGGATGCCTGGCGGCAAGGGTAT
>NZ_JBHGXH010000005.1:0-3661 GCF_041936445.1 Candidatus Darwinibacter acetoxidans
CCGCCACATGCACGAGGTGACGTCGGACGCGATCCGGGCAGTCACGGAGGCGAACGATCCGCCGACGATATTCCGGCGTGCCGGGGGCCCTGTCCGCGTGGAGCGGGACGAGTATGGTCGGCCGACGATCCGTCCGCTGACCGAGCACGGGCTCAGGGGTGTCCTGGACCGCGTGGCCGTCTGGATCTCCATCAAGGTCGGCAAGGATGGAGTCCCCCGGGAACGACCGGAGTATCCGCCGATCTCGATTGTGCGCGACGTGCTGAATCGGCCGGATACTGATTGGCCGCTGCCGCCCCTGCATGGGATCGCGAAGAGTCCGATCCTGCACCTGGACGGGACGATCCATGCCGTGGAAGGATACGATCCAGTCACGTGCACGTATCTCGCCCCGGAGCCGGGGTTCGTGCTCGGCGAGGTGCCGGACGACCCGACCCCTGAAGACGTCGAGGCGGCGAAGGCTGTGCTCCTTGAGATCCATTGCGATTTTCCGTGGGTGGATCCGGCGAGCCGGTGGAACGCCGTCGGGGCGATCCTCACGGGAATCTTCCGGCCGATCATCGCCGGCCCGGTGCCGTGCTGGATGCTGGTGAAACCGCAGGCTGGGACCGGGGCCTCGCTCGCGCAGGGTGCGGCGTATGCCGCGATCACCGGAGAAACTCCGCCAGCGTCTGTGACGCCGAAAAGCCCGGAAGAGTGGGAGAAACGTGCTCTCTCAACGCTCGTGTCCGGAGCCCCGGTCCACATCTGGGATAATCTTGAGGGGAGTTTCAGATCGGACGTCTTGGCGGCGCTCCTGACAGCATGGGAGTGGAAAGGCCGGGTGCTCGGGAAGTCCGAGGACATCTGGGTCCCGCAGCGGACCGTCTGGATGGCGAACGGGAACAACGTGCAGATCGGGGGTGACCTTGCCCGCCGCCTCTATCTCTCCCGCATGGATGCGGAGCAGGCTATGCCCTGGCTCCGGGAGGATTTCCAGCACCCCGACCTGATCGGCTGGGTGAAGGCGCACCGGGGCCGCATTGTGGCGGCGGCGTTGACCCTCGGCCGGGCATGGATTCGGGCCGGGTGTCCGGACCCTGAAAAGATGCCTCCGCTCGGAGGGTTCGAGGATTGGCGCCGGATTGTCGGCGGGATCCTGGAGTTCGCCGGCGCGACTGAGTTCATGGCGAACGCGATGGAGACTTACCTGGAGGCTGACGTGGAACTCCGACAGTGGGAAGCGTTCCTGTCGGCGATCTATGACTCGTTCGGGTCGACTCCCTGGACGGTTGCTGAATTAAAGGCCCGCCTGGATCGCGAGGTCAAGGAGGTGACCGCGTTCAAAATCAGGATCACGGACTGCCTGCCGGACGATCTCGGGGCCGCGTTCAGTGACCCGCGCCGGTCGTTCTCGCATGTCCTCGGGCGGGCGCTCGCCCGGCAGGACCGCCGCCGGTTCCCCTCGGGGCTGATGATCGCACGCGGGCAGACGGTGAACCGGGCCGTACAGTGGGTCATTGTGCAGACGAAAGAGACCGATCCGAAACTCATAGAGAGAGGTGAATGACGGATGCAAACTCATAACATTTTGACGGAGAACAAACTCATAAAACTCATAAACGCTGAGGAACTTTCAACTGGGAAACAAACTCATAAAACTCATAAACTCATTCGGGAGGGTTGCGCGATAATTTCGACCGGGAAACAAACTCATAAAACTCATATAACTCATGGAAAATCGACTGGAAACAAACTCATAAAACTCATAAAAAGGGGCGCCGTAGATGAAACTCATGAGTTTCTTAAGGCTTCTCCGCGCCGCGATGAGGAAACAACCAGAGATATGAGGAGATTAGATTCACTGTATGAGTTCTATGAGTTTCCCCCAACCCCAACGCGTGAGGAAAAACAGTACAATACTAGAGTAAAAACATGTACAAGAAGGGACTGGAAACAAACTCATAGGACTCATAAACTCATAAGGCTGCAGGGGGCAGTCTGAGTGGTCGCCAGTAACACGCTCAGTAACACTCTGAGGGGTAGCAACTCTCCTGGCGGCGGCACCGCTCGGGGGGCGATCCTCCTGACCCCCCTCGATCACACCCTGTCGGTGATCACTCGGTGCGACGCCTGCCCCGAACCATGCCCTTGTCGCAGGTGCATCGGCGAGGAAGAGGCGCGGTGCGGCGACATCTGCCAGGGGTGCCGGGGCAGTAAGTTCTGTGGATTCATGGACCGGAAGAAAACGCCGAAGAAGGACTTAATCGCAGCCGATCGCGTCGAGGATCGGCTCGATATGATGCGGAGGCGATCGTCATGACCGCGAACACCCCCGCCTCACGCAAGGCCAAGGGACGGCGGCTGCAGCAGGCGGTCCGGCAGGACCTGATCGACCGCCTCGGCATCGACCCGGGCGACATCCTGAGCACAGGGATGGGGCAGTCCGGTTGCGACCTCTACCTCTCGCCGGCCGCCCGGGCACAGTTCCCCTTCGGCATCGAGTGCAAAGCACAGGAACGGATCGCCTTGCCGGAGTGGTGGCAACAATGCGTCCGGAACGCGGCAGCAGAGGGTCTCGCCCCTCTCCTCATCCTGAAGCAGAGCCGGCGGGAGCCGCTGGCCGTGCTCCGGTGGAGCGACCTCCTCGCGCTGCTGCGACAGATGGCAGAGCTCAATGCGTGGGGGAGGTTGGTGAGCGACGGCATCCTCACCGCAGCGAAGTATCCGGACGAGTTCCAGATCCTCTCCCTATCAAGCCTCGCCGTGCACTACAGGGACCACCTCTGCAGCGGGGACGATCACCGATGGGAGAACCTCGCCAAGGGGTTGACGGGGGGCCGGCCATGACACTGGAGATCGACCGCATCTACTGCGGCGACTGTCTCGACCTCATGCGCGAGATGCCGGATAAGGGCGTTGACCTCGTGCTGACCGATCCGCCGTATGGAATCGGCATAACTGATAAAAGGACAGTCGGCGGCGGGAACAAAGCATTCGGAAGACCCGGATCCTGGGTTAGTGCGAAAGACTACGGGGTCTCTGATTGGGATTCGGTTCGCATCGACGAACGTGCCCTTGCTGAGATGTGCCGAGTCAGTAAGAACCAGATCATCTTCGGCGGTAACTACTACGCCGATCTTCTCGATCCGTCCTCCTGCTGGCTCGTGTGGGACAAGGATAACTCTGGTAACTTCGCAGACTGCGAACTCGCGTGGACCTCATTCAAGACAGCAGTGCGGAAGTTCAAATGGCGATGGAACGGGATGCTGCAGGAGGACATGCGCCACAAGGAAGAGCGCATCCATCCAACGCAGAAACCCGTCCCGCTCTTTATGCAGATTCTTGAGAAGTATTCAAAGCCCGGCGACCTCGTCCTCGACCCCTTCCTCGGCAGCGGCACAACGGCGATCGCCTGCCTCCGCACCGGAAGGCACTTTATCGGCATCGAGAAGCACGAGCCCTACTTCATCATGGCTCAGGAGCGGATCGACAAGGAGCGAGCGCAGGTACGGCTCTTCGATGCACTGGAAGGGGTGACAGCATGACCCGGATCATCCGCATCGAACTCTGCGACGAGTGCCCTTATGCCGCCGGCTCCCGGAGCTGCCGGGCTAGCCAGTGGTGCGACGAGGGCGGCATCCTCCGCTGCCGAAAGTTCACCGACTTCCCCGTGATCCCA
>NZ_JBHGXH010000006.1:0-2924 GCF_041936445.1 Candidatus Darwinibacter acetoxidans
TCGGCAGACCCTAATAAGCCTGCCACTTTCGAGCAGGCTATGGCCCGGCTAAACGCAGAGTGCGACCAGGTCATGATCAAGAAGCAGCTTGACTACGGCAACCTGAACATCGCCATCTGGGACGTGTTGGGTGTGGCTGTACGCTTGACCGACAAGGTGATGCGGCTGCAGGAGTTGATTCTCAGTGGCCACTTGCCTCAGAATGAGTCGATCAGGGACACTGCTGTCGATATCCGTAATTACGGGCTCATTCTCCTTATGTTGATTGATGACCTGTGGGGGCTCCCTATGGAGGTCACCCAGAATACTGAGCAGGCTGAGGGGAGGTAATCGGATTATGTTAGTTTATCTTGCTGGTCCTGTCGATGGGGTGCAACGGAAGGAGGCGTTGGATTGGCGAGAGGGTGTGTCCCAGTACCTGAATCAAGCCAGTATCAGCACTTTCAGCCCGGCGCACGCTTTCTCTGTAGTGTACTTTGGCGGTAACAGCCCGTTAAATAATGCCACGGCCCGGGCAGTTACCGAGATTAATCGGTACGCCATCAGCCAGTCCTCTGTGATATTGGCTTACCTGCCAAAGGATTCCATCACGATCGGTACCATCCGGGAGATTGAATATGCTATTTCTATCGGTAAGCCGGTGGTGGTCCTGGTCGAGCGCACCGACACCCCTTTCTTGTCTCTGTACGACACCATTCAGGTATCTGATTGGGATGAGGCTGTCGGTGCTGTAATCGAAGCTCTGCTCACTGGCCCGTTCCACACCAGCACCACCTGATTATTGGAGGTGAGATCATGGTCCCGAGCACACCGCGGGAGTCTTCTATCGTGGCATCTACCATGAGGGAGCTGCGCAGGCGCGGGGCGATGGTGATTAAAATCCATGGAGATCCTTACATGCCTGGGGGCACACCTGACTTGATCGGGTGTGCCTCCGGGCGTTGCTTTGTACTGGAGGTCAAGCGTCCGGGGAAGAAGCCCCGGGCACTACAGGTACAGCAGCTAGAGAAGTGGAGAAAAGCTGGAGCTGTGGTCGGTGTGGTCACTAGCGTAAAGGAGGCGGTGCATCTTGTCTTCGGCGAATAGTGAGCGGTTCTGGCTGATCTGGCAATTTGTAGAAATGGCCCTGGACCTGGAGGCGGCCAAAGAGGATATTCGCCACGAATATCATGCTTGGTTTGCCGAATTAGCCATCAGCTCCCAGTTATACGAGGACGACGAGACTTTCAGCAAGGCTGCACGGATCGTGGATTTGGAGGCCAGGGTCTTAGCCAAGGTGACGGATGAGCACCGGCCCCTGGCCGTCCAGGTATTCCGGCTAGTGCAGCAGTGGCTGGAGCAGCTTGATGCCGCTACCCGCAGATATATATTTGAAGGTGGTTCGTCCCGGCGGCAATTTGTGGATAGAGTCGTCCAGTATACAATATGTCAAATAAATACTTGACAAAGATATGTAGTCTGTGGTAAAATGGAGGTGAAAGAAATGAAGATTGGAGGAATCTAGGATGCAGGTCAAGAAAGCTCAAATTGTGGTAAAGCATTGGATGGCCAGCAAGAAAGGCATCCCGCACGCCATTGATGCGTTGATCGTGCGGGAGACCGACCGGGCCCTCCTGATCAAGGGGCACGCCCTGGCCGACTCTCCCATCTGTTGCGTCCGATGTGGCGCAGCCCTGACCCATCCGGCCAGCAGGTTGGTGGGCATCGGGCCGGAGTGTGCCGATAAGTTGGGCATTCCCTACCCGAGCCGGAACCTGGGCGATTGGACGGAGGAGATGTTGGAGGCCATCCGGGCGAAGGTTCGGAAGATTAAGGTGGACTGCTGGCTCCCCAAGTCCACCATCAAGGAGATCGAGATCGTAGGTGTGGTCGAGATGGAGGACACGGGCGAGACCAAGAAGGATACCGCCCGGCCTAGGTACTTCGTCATCTGCCAGGACGGCCGAATCTACTGGTGGTGCCGGTTTGAGATGAATGGCATCGCCAAGAGTATTCCGGGCGTCCGGTGGAACAGGGAACTACGGGCCTGGGAATATCCGGCAACGCCGGCGGTGGCTGCCGCCATCGCCAAGCACACCCAGAGCGAGCACATTCATCCTGACGTTCTGGCGATGGCCAACACCATCATCGAAGCCGCCGCCGCTAAACGGATGAGCGATGAGGAGCTGCCGGACCACCCCAGCGGCACCCCCTCCTGGGCCCACCAGAAGCGAGCATTCCAATTCGCCAAGAATCTGCCTGCTGTAGGATTGTTTATGGAGATGGGGTCCGGTAAGACCAAGGTAGCGGTGGACCTGATCACCAACCGGAACCACAAGCGGATCCTAGTGGTCTGCCCTAAGTCCGCCATGGCGGACGTCTGGGCCCGGCAGGTGCCGATGTACTCCCATATCCCCATCGATGTGGTGATCCTGAACGGATCTACCGCCGGCAAAAAGATGGAGCAGGCCAAGGCCGCCCTGGCCCAGGCGGAGGAGGCCAACAGGCCAGTCATCTTAGTGGTAAATTATGAGAGCGTCTGGCGGAAACCGCTGGGGCCCTTCTTAAAGCAGGCCGGGTTGGATTGTGTGGTGTTGGACGAATCTCACCGAATCAAGAGCCCTGGCTCCCGAGTCAGCCTCTACTGCGCCGGGCTAGGTAAGCGGGTACCGTATCGGATGGCTTTGACTGGGACGCCAGCGCATAATAGCCCGCTGGACGTCTACGCCCAGTACCGCTTCCTAGATCCGGGGATATTCGGTACTAACTTCAGCGCTTTCCGGAACCGGTACGCCGTCATGGGCGGGTATGGTGGCTACCAGGTGATCGCCTACCGGATCAGCCCCACCCTGCCAGACGGCCGGCCGAACCCCTACTACAGTCTAGAACTGGACCGGGAGTTCCAGGAGCGGATGTACTCGATCGCTTTCCGGGTCCGAACCGGC
>NZ_JBHGXH010000007.1:0-22042 GCF_041936445.1 Candidatus Darwinibacter acetoxidans
GTATAATCTTTGGTGTATAGTTTTGTTTGCATAACTAAATTATACCAGGGTACGGGCTCCTTCGCGAGCCCGTATTCTCGTTATTAGACAAAAAAGGGCCGTGCAGGATGAACTAATCAACGTTCATTCTGCAACAGCCCCCTCTTTTTGTATCCTCCATCTGCTACTTGCCGCTTGCCACCTGTTTCTGCGCCACAAACTGCCAGCGCTCCCCCTCGGGACTGAGGGGATCGCTGGTTAAAAAGTCATAGGCGCCAAGCAGTCTAAACCCGTGATCGGCGCAGAGTCTTTCCATCTGCTCAGGCAGCCAGACCCTCTGCCGGTGGCGTTCTGTGATCCTTTTGTAGCTTCCATCGGGGACCTGCACAAAGAAGGTGAGGTCCATGGTGCAGACGCCGGCGGTGGCGTCGAAGCTGTTGTCCCAAAAGAAAGCAAAATCTTCCTGGAGATCGGCGTAGGACTGATCTCCGTATACTTCCCTCAACCTCCACTCGGGGTTGAGGTCAAAGAGCCACATTCCTCCGGAGGCGAGCAGCTGAAAAACCGTGGCAAAGGCCTGGGCCAGATCCTCTTCCGTGGGAAGGTAATTCAGAACATCACAGGCACTGATGGCGGTATCGAAAGTGACACCGCTCAAGCGCACCTCCCGCAGATCAGCCACGTAAAAGGGTATCTCCAGACCCAATACTGAAGCCTTGCGCTTCGCCTCGGCAATCATCGCCCACGATCGGTCAACGCCGGTCAGCCGGTAGCCCTGCTCGGCCAAGGGTATGGTCAGATTACCGGTGCCGCACCCCAAATCCACGATGGACCCGGGCACATGGTGATGATCGCGGCAGAGATCCAGAAGGTAACTCACCCACTGGTCGTAATCCGCTTCCATACACAGATCATAGAACCTGGCCAGCACAGAGTAGGCTTCACGCATGCCAAGCCACAGGCTGGGCATCAGCCCACAGCCTTTCCAGGGCGTAGTAGTGGCGATCTTCTTCCAGGAAAACGTGGACAATCACCGCGCCGTAATCCAGGAGAATCCAGCTGTTGCCGGGGCCCCCCTCCTGGCGCAGCAGCTCCACTCCTTCCTGCTGCAGAGCAGCGATCACCTCATCCACGATCACCCGCAGCTGAACGTGGGTAGAGGCGCTGCAAATGACGAAGTACTCCGCCTCCACCATCACTTCAGGCATTTTCAGCACCTGTACATTATCGGCCTTCTTGCTGTCTGCAGCGCGAGCAGCCACCTTGGCTATTGTCACGGCGCTGGTTTTGGTCAAATTCCCACACTCCTCTCCCCCGTCAGAGTAAAGTCTTTACCGATAATCACCGTTACTTCCGAACCTGCCCCCTCCACCTCCTGGATGGAAGCGCCCAAGAACTCTGCCAGGGGTTTAACCCGCTGGGCGTTTCTGGGAGCAGTCATAACCAGAGTTGTTGGATGGTTAAAGTGATCCGCATTGCCTGTGGAAACCACTGTGTAGCCATACTGCCGCAGTAGTTCGCTCACCTGCCCGGCAATACCGGCCCGACCGCTGCCGTTGAGCACAACGAGCTGCAGGGGCTCAGGTCTGCCCTTCACCACAGTATCAACCACCTGGGCTGCCTTCTGCTCGTTGACAATCCAGTACCAGGCGCCGTTGATCACCTGGCTGTTCCCGGGGAGCACCGCGGTATCAAGGCGGTCTGCAGAGAACTTACCTGCGGAAACGGCCAGAGACAAAACTGTCTCCCATGGCAGGTTGGTATCCACGATCTTAAACACCTGGGTAACCAGCTGGGGAAGCTTAATCAGGCCTGTGGAACTGAGCACCTTATCCGCCAGAGCCTGCACAAACTGGCGCTGCCGCTCCACCCTGCCCCCATATTGATCGCCAAAGGGATCAACCAGCGAAACATCGCCTAGGCTGTCCCGGTAGCGCACAAACTGCAGGGCCTTGGCTCCATCCAGGACCTGCCGGCCCGGCTGCAGATCGATCTCCAAACCCTGGGCTTTGTCCACATAGTACATGCGCTTGGGTACTGTGAGTTCCACGCCACCCAGGATATCCACCAGCTCCTGAAAGCCCCGGAAGTCTGTGTGTACGTAGTAGCGGACGGGCACTCCCACCAACTGGGAAACAGCCTCCAGCACCAACTTCGTCCCACCATGGGCATAGAGTGCATTGATCCGGTCCCAGCTCTGCCGGGAAGGCGACCAAACCCGGGTATCCCTGGGGATGGACAGAACTCCCACGTCGCCTGAATCGGTGTCCACAGACAGGAGCATAATCGTATCCGCCCTGGTACTGGCCTCCAGAACATCGTCGGTGCCCAAAAACAGCACCAAGAGCCGCCCGTCCTCCGCCCCATCCCCCTGGGTGGCGATAGCCTGGCGGTAATAGGTGTAGCGGGCTGTGAAGAGCATAAGGATTATGCCAACTGCAAAAAACAAGGTATAAAAGATAATCTGCCTGCGGCGGTAGCGCCGTCTCCAGGCGCGGCGTTCCTCCAGTTCTGCCCGGCGCCTGCGGACTTCTTCTTCTGTGAGCATCCTATCCCCCCTCCCTCATCTACAACTATTCGCACCACTTGTCCCGCTTTGGGGTACGTGCTCTAGATAAAGGCCCTGTCTGCGGATGTAGTGCTCCACGGGCTCCGGCACCAGGTAGCGGATGGAACAGCCTTCCCTAACCCGCTCCCTGATCTCCGTGGACGAGATGGCCATGGCAGGAACACGCAGAATATGAAAGCGATCTTTATAGCGGGCCAGCCACTGCCGGGTGGACTCGGGAAGGTGGTCCAGGGAAAAGCCGGGGCGGGTGGCGGCCACAAAATGGGCCAGGGCCAGGCACTGGTCACTATCTTTCCAGGTGGTAATATCTAAAATGGCGTCGGCTCCCGTAATAAAAAACAACTCCGCCTCGGGGCCGTACTGCTCCCGGAGAGTGCGCAGTGTATCTACTGTATAACTGACCCCACCGCGGTCGATCTCCAGCCGCGAAACCTCGAAGTAGGGATTGGTCAAGGTGGCCAGGACGGTCATCATGTAGCGGTGCTCGGGGTCGGAGACCTGAGCGTTCTGCTTATGGGGCGGCTTACCTGCGGGCACAAACAGCACCTGGTCCAACCCAAAGGTATACCTCGCCCCTTCCGCGGTCACCAAATGGCCGTAGTGCACCGGGTCAAAGGTGCCGCCCATGATCCCCAGACGCATGATCCTGTTGGTCATTCTCTAGACTCCTTCAGGGCAGTTGAATTCGGGGCTCTTCAGCCGGGCGGTAGAGCAGGAAGATCCGGCCGATCTTCTGCACCACATCACAGCCGAGCTCCGCGGCTATTTCATCGGCCAAAGCACCCGGATCATCCAGACAGCTCTTGAGGACCCTAACCTTGATCAGCTCCCTCGCTTCCAGGACAGCGTCCAGCTGGTTCAGGATCTCTTCAGAGAGCCCGCCTTTGCCGATCTGAAAGACCGGCTCAAGTTCATTGCCCAAACTGCGCAAGTAAGCCCGTTGTTTGCTGGTCAGCATAGAAACCCTCATTCCATGTATTCAAACTCTAATTCTCCAACCCTGACGGTTGCACCTGCCGGCACACCCATTTCGTCCAGGGTTTTGTTCAAGCCAATTTTTTCAAACACTGTCTGCAGATAGCGGACAGCTTCCCGGTTGTTCAAGTCCAGGCGGCGCATGAGCCGCTCCAGGCCCTCCCCTTCCACGACAAACTCCCCATCCACCTGGGTAACGGTGAACTCCTCCAGGGGAGCCGGCACCTTTTTCGGCAGTACCAGCTCCTGAACCTGCTCGGGCAGGGGCTCCGCCTTCTTCAATTCCAGCAGGAGCTGTCCGGCCCGGCGCATCAGAGGCCCAGTGCCCTGACCTGTGGCGGCGGAGATCACAAAAAACTCCAGCCCTTGGCTTGCTGCCAGCTCCTCAAGGCGCGGCAGATTGCCCTGGGCCTGGGGAAGATCCACCTTGTTGGCCACCAGGATCTGGGGGCGCTCCGCCAGCTCCGGGCTGTACAGGCGCAGCTCGGCGTTGATTTTATGATAATCTTCCACCGGATCCCGGCCCTCAAGCCCCGAAGCGTCAACGATGTGCAGAAGGAGGCGGGTTCGTTCCACGTGCCGCAAAAACTCCGTGCCCAAACCCACGCCCGTGTGGGCCCCTTCAATCAAGCCGGGAATATCCGCAAGCACAAAGGAATGCCCCTCATCCAGCGCCACCACGCCCAGGTTAGGCCGTAAGGTAGTAAAGGGATAGTTGGCGATCTTGGGACGGGCTGCAGAGACTGCCGCCAGCAGCGTTGATTTACCCACATTGGGGTAGCCAACCAAGCCCACATCAGCCAAAAGCTTCAGTTCCAACTGGACCCAGAGCTCCGGCCCGGGCTCGCCCCGCTCAGCAAAGGAAGGCGCGCGCCTGGTGGGGGTGGCAAAGCGGGCGTTGCCCCGGCCGCCGCGGCCCCCAGGCAGCACCAAGACACGGGCTCCAGGGGCGGTGAGATCCAGCAGGACTTCCCCTGTTTGATCATCTTTCACGATGGTGCCCGGGGGCACCCGGATCTCCAGATCCTCACCGTCTTTCCCCGCCATATTCTTGGACTTCCCTGGCTCGCCGGAAGGGGCCACGAATTTGCGGCGGTAGCGGAAATCCATCAGGGTGGACATGCCTTCATCCACGACAAAGTAGATGCTGCCACCCCGCCCGCCATCGCCACCGGCCGGGCCCCCAGCCGGCACATATTTCTCGCGCCGAAAACGGACGACGCCATCGCCGCCGTCCCCGGCCTTGAGATAGATGCGGGCTCGATCGATAAACATAACCTGTCCCCCTCCGAAAAAAATCCCCTTTGCACCGAAGCACAAAAGGGATTTCGCTTACGCGAGTACGGCGTCAGTTACAACGCTAACCGCTGTTCCTCTTTTTCCTCTGCGTTCGAAGGAAACGTAGCCATCCACCTTGGCATACAGAGTATCATCCTTCCCGAGACCAACGTTGAGACCGGGTTTGACCCGAGTTCCCCGCTGCCTGACGATGATACTACCCGCCGTTACAAACTGCCCGTCATGGCTTTTCACGCCCAGGCGCTTCGCTGCCGAATCTCGGCCGTTCTTAGTGCTTCCACCGCCTTTTTTGGTGGCGAAAAGCTGAAGATTCATTCTCACGGTATGGCACCTCCTTCACACGTATGAATCGCTTGTATTCCTTTTCCATTGCTTTAAGCCCGGCATAGAGCACTTCGAAGATCAACTGAGCCTGCTTCCACTGCTCGTCGGCAAGCCCATCGGGGAGCAGGCAGTCTAAGAGTCCTGCCCGATCCTCCCGCTGGATCCGGCACTGGAGGTCCACAACTTCGGTAAGGCCCAGCACCGCCGTTTGGGTCAAGGCGCTGACGGCTGCACAGACGATGTCCTTTCCGGGGTCAGCAAACCTGGCGTGTCCCCGGGCCTTGAAGCCAAAGCAGCCCCGCTTTGACCTGAAAAACTCCACAGTGATCATGGCTTAAGCGGAGATGGATTCGATAACCAGTTTGGTGTAAGGCTGGCGATGGCCTTGCTTCTTCTTGTAGTTCTTCTTAGGCTTGTACTTGAAGACGGTGATCTTCTTCGCTTTGCCCTGCTTCACAGCCTTAGCCACCACCTGCGCACCCTCGATATAGGGCTTGCCCACCTGGATTTGACCATCCTTGTTCACCAGCAGAACGCGATCGAAGATGACCTCATCACCTTCGTTCACAGCCAGCTTCTCCACGAAGATGGTATCCCCTGCGGACACGCGGTACTGCTTACCACCTGTTTCGATGACGGCGTACATCTAGTGCACCTCCTTCTCCAGACTCGCCATAAAGGTACCTTTGCAGGATTTAGAACCTTTTCTGAGCGGTTTCGACGCCCGATCCCAATGACCGGCGCATCTACATGACCAATTCTAACACCAAGGTCCGTCCCTGTCAATTCCGGTTTTCCACCAGGCGGGCCACTGCACTGGTGCGGTAAACCGCCACAATTTCCACCTGCACCAGCTGGCCCACTAAAGAGGCACAGTCCAAACACTCCAGGGCATAGCCATGGAGGCGGGCCAGGCCGCTGCCGGGGTTTTTGGCGTGGGGTTCGAGAATCTGCACGGTCAGACTATCCCCCACTGCAACAGGTAGAGCCTGCTTGCGCAGGGCTTCCGCCGCACCACTGATCAGCTCGAACTCGTCCTTGGGCAGTTCGTCATCACCCCGCACAAAGACCTGCTTACCGGTTTGCTTTTCTAAAAGCTCCAGATGAGCGGCGCCGGGACCGATGAGGTGGGCCGCGACCGCCGAATGGCAGCGCACCAACACCGCCTCCACTTCTGCTTCCGCAGCCCGGGCCTGGACCTGCCGGGCGATGCGCAGGGCGGTGGTCTCATCGGAATCCACCCTCCCGGTGCCGCGGCAGTGGGGGCATTCCACCTCCAGCATCTCCGCCAAAGGCCGCTTGGCCTTTTTGCGGGTCAGCTCCACCAAGCCCAGCCTGGTAAAGCCGCACAGTCTGGTGCGGGTTTTGTCTGCGCCCAGGCTTTCCGCGAGCCTCTGAAGCACCGCCTCCCGGTCAGCCTCCCGGGGCATGTGCACAAAGTCAATGATCACAATACCGCCCACATTGCGCAGGCGCAGCTGGTGGGCGATCTCCTCCGCGGCCTCCAGATTGGTCTTGAGCACCGTGTCCTGCAGATCAGCCCCGCCCACGAATTTCCCCGTATTCACATCGATGGTAAGCAGGGCCTCGGTCTGGTTGATCACCAGGTAGCCTCCGCAGTCCAGCCACACCCGGGGAGTGCGGGCCCTGTCCAGGTCTTTATCCAGACCTAGGTACGTGAAAACGTCCAGCTTGCCCCGGTAAAGCTCCACCCCACCGGCATCCAGGCCCATTTCCCGCAGCTCCTCCTCCACCCGGCGCTTCAGGGCCCGATTGTCCACGATGATCCTGGTGTGGGGAGGGCTGTATAGGTCGCGCAAAATCCGGTAGACCAGATCATGATCCCGGTACAGCAGGGGCCCGCTTCCTTTGCGCCGGAACCTCTTCTGGATACGGGACCATTCCGCCAACAGGCCCTCCAGATCTTCCCGCAGCTCCGCTTCTTCGGCCCCTTGGGCCATGGTGCGCACAATCAGGCCCATCCCCTCGGGCTGCAGGGCTTCCGCCAGTTCCTTCAGCCTGGAGCGTTCCTCTTCCGAAGTGATCTGGCGGGAGATGCCCACGCTGCTTTGAAAGGGGAGGAGCACCAGGAACCGTCCCGGCAGGGTGATTTCCGTGGTAACCCTGGGACCCTTGGCCCCTTCCGCTTCCTTCACCACCTGAACCAGCAGGGTATCCCCCTTGTGCAGGGCCTGCGCCTTGGGATCGCCTTGGAGATCCGCCAGGTACAAAAAGGCGTTTTTCGCCAGGCCGATATCCACAAAGGCCGCGTCCATGCCGGGCAGAACGTTTTCCACCCGGCCCTTGTAGATGTTGTTCACCAGCCGGTCTTCAACATCGTGTTCCAGGTAATACTCCACCAGCCGCCCGTCTTCCACAAGCCCGACCTGGACATGTTGGAGCAGCGCGGAGATGACTAGCTGTCTGTCCATGTGAACCCTCGATTCCCCAGGGGAGGCTGATAGCGGCTCCCCTCCTTTTTGAACTGACCTATCCTGGTAATGACTGCCTCCGCGGGGCTGAACCCCAGAAGCAGTCCCATCTCTTCCACCCGCAGGTTCCCTTCCGGGCCCAGGCCGGCCAGGCAGTGGACTTCCACGGCCCCATCCCGTTCCTCTATCTTAGTCAGCCCGAAGATCAAGGGAAGCAGGTTGACCCGGCGAGTTCCCCGTTTAGTCTCCCGCTCCACCTCAAAGCTATCCATGCCCTTCAGCTCCTGCCAGCGCCGCTTCACTTCATCTACCGCGGCTCCAGGCAGCTCCAGCTGCCAAAGGGCAGCATTGATCTCGCTCATCAGCGCCGGAGCTCCCTCCGCCAGGCGCTCAGCCCGCAGCACCCGGAAACCTGGGGGCAAGTGGTTGTTGTAGCGTTCCATGAACTCCTGGGGCGTAAGGTCTTCCGCCAGCTGGAAGTCGGCGTATTCCGCCTCGGAAAGCACGCCCACGGCCAGGGGATAGCTGTAACTCATGAGGGGCCGGGGAGAAAAACCTGCGGAAAAAGCCATGGGCAGACCTGCCCGGCGGGCCGCCCTATCCATGGCCCGCACTAGGTCAAGGTGGGACAGAAACCGCACTTCCGGACCTTTGGTAAACTGAAAGCGTATGGTCCTACTCACCGCCGTTCGCCTCCGTCAGCCGGTTTTTCACCGCCAAGTTGAAGCACACCCCGCAGAGACTGCAGCGATCCCAGCGGCAGTCCGGCGTGGGCAGGCCCTGCTGGGCGAGCTCCCATTCCCGGATAAGGAACTTTTTGTCCACACCGGGGCTCAGGTGATCCCAGGGCAGAGGGTCTTGGGGATCGATGAAGCGCTGCGCGTACTCCGCCGGGTCAAGGCCCGCCTCCCGGAATGCCTGGAGCCAGCTCTCAAAGCGCAGCTGATCGCCCCAGCTGTCGAACTGGCAGCCCAGGTCCACCGCCCGCTCCAGCACTGCCCCGAGCCTCCGATCGCCCCTGGAGAAAGCCGCCTCCAGGAAGCTGTGCTCCACCTGGTGCAAGCTGAACTGGATGCCGGGATGGCGCAGGCGCTCCATGAGGTACTCCTGCTTCTCCGCCAGCACCTCCAGGGGGTTCTGGCCAAACCACTGGAAGGGCGTGTGGGGTTTGGGTACAAAGGAGGCTACACTCACCGTCACCTCCGGCCTCTTGCGGGCGGTGCGGTACTCCCTACCCCACGCCAGGACCTGCCGGGCCAGCTGGGCGATGCCGTCCAGGTCTTCTGCGGTCTCGGTGGGCAGACCGATCATGAAGTAGAGCTTAAGGCGGTACCAGCCGGCTTGAAAGGCGGCCTGTACCACATCCTGCAGGTCTTGATCCGACACGTTTTTGTTGATCACATCCCGCAGACGCTGCGTCCCCGCCTCTGGGGCAAAGGTGAGCCCGGTCTTGCGAGCCTTTTGGATCTCCTCGGCCAGCTCCACAGCGAAGGAGTCCAGCCGCAGGGAAGGCAGGGAGACGGAAATGCCGCAGCTCTGGTAGGCTGCTATCAGATCCTTAACCAGGGAACGGATCTGGGTGTAATCACCGCTGGAAAGGGAGGAAAGGGAAATCTCCTCATAGCCTGTGCTGCTTACCAGCTTGGCCACCTGTTCCTGCAGGAGCTGGGGATCCCGCTCCCGCACCGGGCGGTAGATCATCCCCGCCTGGCAGAAACGGCAGCCCCTGGTGCACCCCCGCAGGATCTCCACCATCACCCTGTCGTGTACGACTTCGGTGTAGGGTACCACAAACTCCTGGGGGAAAGGCAGCGCGCCCAGGTCCTCAGCGACCCGCTTTTCGATATGCGCGGATAGATCGGGATAAAGAGGTTCCATCCCCTGGAATTTCCCATCGGCATAGATGGGCCGGTAGAAGCTGGGAACATACACCCCCCGCAGGCGGGCAAGCTGCCTGAGGGTCTCCTGCCTGGGGACGCCCTGGCGCTTCGCCTCCTGCACCAGATCAAGGATCTCGTGGATTACCTCCTCCCCTTCCCCCAGGACGACAAAATCAAAAAAGTCGGCCAAAGGCTCCACGTTAAAGGCACAGGGCCCGCCGGCCACAACCAGGGGATCTTCTTCCCCGCGCTGGGCGGCGCGCCTGGGAATCCTGCCTAGATCCAGCATCTTCAAAATGTTGGTGTAGCTGAGCTCGTGTTGGAGGGTGAAACCCACCAGATCAAAGTCCGCCAGATCCCGGCCCGATTCCAGTGCGGTGAGGGGTATGCCCCGCTCCTCCATGAGGGCCTGCATGTCCACCCAAGGTGCATACACCCGCTCCGCCAGGGCATCCTGGCGGCCGTTAATTATCGAGTAGAGAATCTTGAAGCCCAGATGCCCCATGCCCACGTCGTATATATCTGGAAAAGCCAGCGCCATGGTGACCCGGTCTGGGGTCCACTCTTTGTGCTGGGCGTTTACTTCGTTGTTGGTATAACGGGCTGGTTTGGACACCAGCGGCAAAAGCGGCAGAAGGCGCCTGTCCATAGAACCACTCCCTTCGCGGCATAAATCAGGATAACTTCTGCATAGTTAGTGTGCCTAGTTTGCAGGACAATCCATGCTCGAACAGGGCGCTGATCACTTCCAGTTCCCCGAGGAAGCCCGCGACTTTCCCATCCAGATCAACCACCCAGATCAAGTGGTAGCTGGGGGGTTGGAAACTGCGCAGTACTTCCCCCAAGGAGCTCTCGCTGGTGGCGGCCAGATGCTTCACAGCGCATACCCGAGCCAGGCGCAGCTGCTGTCTGCGGGCGGTGAGATAGCGCATGAACACGTAGCTGGCGTTGGTCAGCTCCTGCCGGGCAGCGGCAAACAGCATTACGCCTGCAAAAAGCACTAATATAAAATTATACCGTTTGTAAAGGACATTGTAAACTCCCCAGCCCAGGAGCAGGACGCTGCAGGCCTGTCCTAGGCGGGCTGCGGCACGGGTGGCTTGGGCAAAACCCTGGGTGCGCACCAAGAGGCTGCGCAGAACCCGCCCACCGTCCAGGGGCAGACAGGGTAGCAGGTTAAACAGGGCCATACCCGCATTGGCCTGGACAAAGAAGCGGAACCAGTAGGCGTCAATCGCCAGGTAGGGAGCGAGTCCATAGGCTGCACCCACCAAAAACAGATTGCCCAGGGGACCTGCAGCCGCCACAATCCATTCCGCCTTGGGATTCAGCTGCAGAAAAGCCTCCAGCCTGGCCACGCCGCCGAAGGGCAGCAGCTCGATGTCTGTAACCGGCAGCTTGTACACGGCCGCCGCCAGGACATGGCAGGTTTCATGCCAGAGCACGATGGCCAAAAGGAGCAGCGCCTCCCCCAGCCTGCCCCAGAAGGCGGCCCAGACCAAAAGGAGAATGAAAAAGGGATTCACTTTTAGCGGAATCCCAAAACAGCTGCCTATCCTCATTTCCTCACCAGCCGGAGGTGGCTTCGGTCCACCCTTTCAGCCAGGACTGCCACTGGGGCAGTTTTTCAGCCAGGTTCATCCTCTCGAGAATGGGCTGGAGGGAAAGATCAGTTGTGACCACATAACTTACATATTCGGTTACCGGCAGGACCAACTCCATGTTGCTGTAGACCAAAGCAGCCATTACCACGAAGATGACCGCCGCCAGCAGCAGATGGCGGGCAAAGCGCTCAGCCATGATCAGGCACCCCCTCATCTGTCAGTATATTAGTGGAGATGCCCGTTCATACCTCCCGTATTTCTACCTCTTCTTGCCCCCTTGCTGCCCCCTACCCTTGGACTGCCTTTTGCCCCCCGGCGCCTCGCCCATACCGCGCTTTACGCTTTTTACAGGGATGTTGGCAATTAAGGCCACAGAGTCATCGCTTTTGTCGAAGTTGACTTCCAGACCCTCTTCGTCGATTTCCATGTACTTGGTGATCACCTCAATCAGCTCCTCTTTCAAGGCCTCCACCAAACCCGGAGAGAGACTGGCCCGATCGTGCACCAGCACCAGGCGGAGCCGTTCCTTGGCACGGTTCTTGCTGCCTTCAAACCCTCCAAACAGCTTGCTGAGAAACTCGAACATGCCGCTCCCTCCTTCTATTGGGCCTCTCCGCTGAGGAGCCGCTTAAACCAGTGCATGACCTTCCGTTCCTCGAGATTCATCAGGGGGACTTCTTCACCAAGCAGGCGGCGGGCGATGTTGCGGTAGGCCTGGCCCGCACGGGACTTGGGATTGGTGACCACCGGTTCGCCCCTGTTGGTGGACACAATGATATCCTGATCATCGGGAACCACGCCCAAAATCTCTATGGCAAGGATGTCATCGATGTCGCCGATGCTCATCATATCTCCCCGGCGCACCATGCCCGGGCGCACCCGGTTGATGATCAGCTGGGGATCGTAGAGCTCAGCCGCCTCCAAAAGGCCGATGATCCGATCGGCGTCCCGCACCGCGGCGATCTCCGGCGTCGTGACCACAATGGCGTGATCCGCTCCGGCAACGGCGTTCTTGAAACCGTGCTCAATGCCCGCGGGGCTGTCCAGGAGCACGAAATCATACTCCTCCCTGAGTTCCTTCATGAGTTCCTTCATCTGCTCCGGTGTGACCGCGTCCTTTTCCCGGGTCTGGGGCGCAGGCAGGAGTACTAAGCGGTCGCCGAACTGCTTGTCCTTGATCAGCGCTTGCCGCAGACGGCACTGGCCCTCCACAACATGCAGCAGATCGTAGACAATCCTGTTCTCCAGGCCCATAACCACATCCAGGTTCCTCAGGCCGATATCGGTATCCACCAAGCACACTTTCTGCCCCAGGGCTGCCAAACCGGTTCCGATGTTGGCAGTGGTTGTCGTCTTGCCTACTCCGCCTTTTCCGCTAGTGATCACTATGACTTTTCCCAATACCAGTTCCTCCCTCAACCCTTAGTGGTTGTAAACTGACAGCTGAATGCGATCTCCCACAACCCTGGCGATTTCCGGACCCTGGGGCTGAGGCAGCTTCTCATCCGGTGCCCGGGAAATCACATGGGCAATGCGCAGCTGAGTAGGTTCCAAGCGAAAGGCGAAGACGATGGCATCGGTCTTCCCCTCCGCGCCGGCATGGGCCACGCCCCTCAGCGAACCCAAGACCAAGATGTCCCCTGTGCAGACCACCTCGGCCCCGGGGTTCACATCCCCCATCACCACCACGTTGCCGTCGTAGTGCAGCCTCTGACCGGAACGGATGGTGCGCTTAACCAGCAGGGTGTTGTGCTCCACCTCGGAGCGGGCGGCTGGAACAGGCGCTTCCCTCGCGGCGGCCGTCAGCCCCCAGCTGGGCGGCTGCCGATCGAGATTCATACCGTAGCGGGTTATTATCCTTTCGATTTGGTCCAGCTGGCTGGGGGAAAGGGTTCCCTGCCGGACCAGGAGCTTGACAGTGCTTCCTTGGAAAAAACTCTCGGAGGCAATGAGCTGCTCCTCCAGTGCGGTTAATACTTCGGCAAAGCGTGCTGCATCGCTGATGGTGACCACCAGGCCGTCACGGCTGCCCTTGATTGCACACAGCTGAGTATTCATGACCGTCCACTCCTAACTCACCATTTCTAATTTCTGCAAAATCCGCTGTACTCCTGCCTCATTCTGCATCTCCATCGCCGTCTAGTCCGAAATAGGCATCGAAGATCTTCCTGGCGATGGGGGTAGCCGTGGAGGAACCGCCCCCACCCTTTTCCACGATCACGGCCACCAAGATCTCCGGATCATCCACCGGGGCAAAACCCACGAAAAGCCCGTTGGAAATGCTCCCCGCCACTTCCCAGGTGCCTGTTTTGCCCGCAATGGGGATGGGGAAATCCCCCATGACGCCCCTGGCCGTACCCCGGGGATGGGTGATGGGAGCCCGGAGGGCCTCCAAGAGGGCGTCCCAGGTGGAGGGCTTAACATCGATCTCCCTGGCCAACTCCGGTTCCGCCCGGAACACCACCGTGCCGTCGGGGGCCTCAATCTCCTTCACGATCTGGGGTGTGTAGATCTGTCCCCTATTGGCAATGGCGGCATAGGCCTGCGCCAGCTGGAGGAGGGTCATCTGGTGAAAACCCTGGCCAATGGAGATCTGCTCGGTGTCTGTGGGATACCAATTCTGCTCGGACGTGGGGCGATCCCTAAAGGCATTGCGCTTCCACTCCCTGCTGGGGACGATCCCGCTGGCCTCTGGGGGATAGAGCTTCAGACCCGTGGGCTGTCCAAAACCCAGGGCCTCCATCCAGGTGGAGAGGCGGTCAATGCCCACTTTGGTACCGTTATCGGCGAAGTAGTGATTGCTGGACATGCCCAAGGCATCGTTGAGGTCGATGAGCCCGAAGGGGGCCAGGCCCAAATTGATCACCCAGTCCTTCACCCCGTACTGGCTCACGCCGGTGGCGTTGAAGCGGTCCTTCGGGCCCAAGATCCCTTCCTCCAAAATGGCCAGGGCTGTGATGGGTTTAAAAGTGGAGCCCGGTCCGTACAGGGCTTGGGTGGCCCGGTTAAACAGGGGCAGGCGCGGGTCGGAAATCAAGGCGGAGTAGTATTCATTGCGCCTGGACTGATCGTTGAGCACATCAGGGTTGTAACCGGGGACACTGGCCATGACCAGGATCTCGCCGGTCTTCGGGTTCATGACCAAGACAGCCCCGGTCTGCGTCCCCGGGTTATCCTCCAGGGTGAGAATATGCTCGGCGAAGGCTTCTTCCGCCACCTTCTGCAGCCGGGCGTCCAACGTGAGGATGATATTGTGCCCCGGCACCGGTTCCAGGACATTCACGGTGCGGATGGGCCGGCTGAGGGCATTGACCTCCACGGTGAGGGCACCGATCTCCCCCCGCAGCAGCTCCTCATAGGTGCGTTCAATCCCGCTTTTTCCCACAAGATCGCTGCCGCGGTAGGTGGGGCCGTAGGCCTGCAGCTCACTGGCGCTGATCACGCCCAGGTAACCCAAGACATGCGCGGCCAAACCGCCGTGCAGGTACTCCCGCACCGGCTCCTCCTCTATGAAGATGCCCGGCAGGTTGATGCGGTTTTCTTCAATGGCGATCACCGTTTCCGGTTCCACATCCCGCTGGATGCGCACGGGCTCGTAGGGAAAGCCCTGGCCCTTTTCAATGGCTTCCACCAGTTCCTCATCGGTGAGACCCAGGATGCTGCCCAGAAGCTCCCGCACGCGATGGCCGTCCTCGGGCAGGCCCCCTGGCACCACCGAAACTGTAAAGGCCGACTTACTGCGCACCAGCACCTGCCCGTGGCGGTCCCGGATCTCTCCCCGGGCCGGAAGCAGACGCAGCTGCCTGATGCGGTTTCCATCGGCCAGCCGGGCATAGTACTCGCCCCGGGCCAGCATCAGATACCACAGGCGGCCCACAATCACCAGGGCGCAGACGACAGCGATCAGAAAAAGAACGACGAGACGCTTTTCCCTTTCCTTGTCCGCCACTGACGTCACCCCGTTCTTTTCAGCAGTTCGTCATAGTAAAGCAGGCGCCTGTTCAGCCTGGCCAAAGGCCTGTAAAGCGGCGTGCCGAGAAAGCCGTTAAACAAGCTCACCGCCAAAATAGCCCACCATGTTCCCAGGTCCCAGCTGCGGGAAAGGCCGAAGGACGCAGCCGCCAATAGGTAGAGCACCTGGGCCAAGGCGGTGCCCAAAGACAAAGAACCGAAACGCACGATGAAATTCTCACCGTAAAAACGCTGGATGACCAGTCCCTCCACCAAGGCCACCAGCACAAAAACACCAGCATGCAGAGTGATGAACCTTCCCACCACCAGATCCTGGGCCAAGCCGGCGCAGAACCCAAACACCACCGCTTCAACGGGCGGCAGGATCATGGCGGCAAGCAGGCTTACCAGCAGCAGCAGCTGGGGCTTGAAGCCAAAAAAGACGATGCCCGGAACGCCGGCCGTCTGCAGCACCAGCGTCAGCAGCAGCACCAAGCCGTAGACGAGATATCTCATGCTAACTCTCCCCGTTGTCCTGCGGCAAAACGATGAGGACGTATTCCAAACGGTTGAAATCCACAAAGGGGCGCACAACCGCGGCGAAGGACAGGTTGTGCTGGCGGGGTTCCACAGCCACCACTTCGCCTATGGGTATGTTTTTCGGGTAAATGGTGCTCAAGCCCGAGGTCACGATCACATCCCCCACCTCCACCACCGTATCGCGGCTGAGGGGCCGGGCGCTGAGCGTCTCCCGGTCAGCTTGTCCCCCTTCCACCAACACCAGATCACCGGTGGACTGCACCAGGCCGCCGGTTGCGCTTTGGGCATCGATGATCAAAAGCACGGTGCTGGAAAAGCGGGACACGGAAACCACGGTGCCCACCACACCCTCGTTGGTGACCACGGCCATACCCTGCTCCACTCCGTGGGCAAAGCCCTTGTTCAAAATGATAGTGCTCTCCCAGTTGCTGGGAGAGCGACCGATCACTTCCGCTACCAGCAGGTCATGTCCCCGTTCATTCTTGAAGTCTAGGGCTTCCCGCAACCATTCGTTTTCCCGTTTATAGTTGCGCAGTTCCAAAACCTCCGCCTGGAGAGAGAGGACCAGCTCCTCCAGCTCGGCGTTCCTCTCCTTGAGGGTGCGCAGGGTCTGGACCTTCTCCACCTGATGCAGCACAAAGCGCTGGGCCCTGCTGAACACCCATTGGAAGGGCACCAGGAGGTCGCGACCGAGGCCCTCAAAGAGGCTGATCTTCAACCGCGAAGTGGAAGTGTAGTGGATCGTTCCCACCATAATGATCACGAGCAAGATGATAAGGGGAACCTTCCAGCGCAGAATCATGTCCAGCACGCGTTTCACCGCCGATCCTCTCCCAGCACAGCGGGGCTAATAGCGCCTCTGCCCCAGCATGATGCGCTGCAGGACATCGAAGTGCTTGAGGGCCTGTCCAGCTCCTTCCACCACCGCGGTCAGGGGGCGTTCGCAGATATGTACAGGCATGCCGGTCTCCCTGATCAAAAGCTCATCAAGGCCCTTGAGGAGCGCTCCTCCCCCAGCCAGCATAATGCCCCGATCCATGATGTCGGCGGCCAGCTCAGGCGGAGTCTGCTCCAAGGTCACCTTCACCGCATCCACGATGGCCTGGACAGGTTCTTCCAATGCCTCATGGATCTCGGTGGAGGAAACCACAACCGTCTTGGGCAGACCGGTAACCAAGTCCCGGCCCCGCACCTCCATGGTCTCCTCGTCCCGAGCGTTGATCGTGGCGTGACCAATTTCCATTTTAATGCGCTCTGCGGTACGCTCGCCGATCAGCAGGTTGTAGTTGCGGCGGATATGCTGAACAATGGCCTCATCCATCTCGTCGCCCGCCACCCTAATGGAGCGGTGGGCCACAATGCCGCCTAGGGAGATCACGGCTACCTCCGTTGTACCGCCGCCAATATCCACGATCATGGTCCCGGTGGGATCCTGGACGGGCAGACCCGCCCCGATGGCCGCGGCCATGGGTTCCTCGATCACCCGCGCGTCTTTCGCCCCGGCGGACAGTGCCGCGTCGATCACCGCCCGCTTTTCCACCTCCGTCACACCGGAAGGTACGGAAATGACCACGCGGGGCCGTCTAAACCGGGAACGGCGGGTGGCCTTGTTGATAAAGTCCCTAAGCAGGCGCTCGGTCACTTCGAAGTCGGCGATCACCCCATCCTTCAAAGGACGGATGGCCACAATGTTGCCGGGGGTTCTGCCCACCATTTCCTTGGCCTTGTTACCCACGGCAAAAATCTCGTTGGAATCCCGGTCGATGGCCACCACCGACGGTTCGTTGATGACAATGCCCTTCCCTTCCACCAACACCAAGGTGTTGGCTGTGCCCAGATCTATCCCGATATTCTTACTAAAGCGCCTGAACATGAAGTTTCCCCTTCCTTCTTCTATAGCAATCCGTGTTCCCGAAAACTAAAATAACGGTTGTCGCCCACGATTATATGGTCCAAAACATCGATACCCAAGACCGCCCCTGCTTCCCGCAGGCGCTCGGTGGTCAGAAGATCTTCTTTACTGGGAGTCAAATCGCCGCTGGGATGATTGTGGACCAGGATGATGGCAGCACTGCTGCGTCGGATGGCTTCCTTAAACATCTCTCTGGGATGGACGAGGGAGGCCTGCAGGTGGCCGATGGAGATAACCTTTTTGGCGATAACCCGGTTTTTCGTATTCAGCATAATGATCATGAAATGCTCTTTGTCTGCCCAGCTCAGCTCCTGCAGCACCATTTGGGCGGCATCGGCGGGGCAGTTGACCACACCCTCGAACTCCATCCGGGCTTCCGCCAGGCGCTTGGCCAGCTCAAAAGCTGCCAAAATATCGGCGGCCTTGGCCGGGCCTATGCCGGGCACTGCCACCAGCTCCTCAAAGGTGGCCGCGGCCAGATGGGGTAGGGACCCGAAGCGGGCCAGCAGCTTCTCTGCTAGGGCCAAGGCCGATTCCCGGCGGCTGCCGGTGCGCAGCAAAATGGCCAGCAGTTCTTTATTTGCTAAACGTTCCACTCCTTGGCGCCTCAATCGCTCCCTCGGCCGCTCTTCCTTGGGGATATCCTTGATTCTCAGTGGGGTAACCATTCAAGCTCCTTTCCCCACTCCCTGGGCAGAGGACTACCTGGAGGGAAAGACCTCGATGCCAAAGGGCCGCAGCTCTTCCACCAGCCGGGGCACGGGCAGCCCCACAACATTATAATAACAACCTTCGATGCTTTGTACAAGTAAAC
Organism: Candidatus Darwinibacter acetoxidans; assembly: GCF_041936445.1. NCBI lineage: Bacteria > Bacillati > Bacillota > Clostridia > Candidatus Darwinibacteriales > Candidatus Darwinibacteriaceae > Candidatus Darwinibacter > Candidatus Darwinibacter acetoxidans. The sequence goes on from NZ_JBHGXH010000007.1 coordinate 18,280, forward strand.
CTCCCAGGCCCTGAATCCCGTAGGCGCCTGCCTTATCCAAGGGCTCCCCTGTGGCCACATAACCCACGACTTCAGCCTCGCTGAGCTGGCGAAACCGTACCTTAGTTGTTTCGCTGAATACCTTCGCTTCCTGACCGTTTCGCAGCAGGGCCACCACGGTGGTCACCTCATGTTCCTTGCCGCTGAGGGCCCGGAGCATGTCCGCGGCCTCCTGAGCATCGGCGGGCTTACCTAAAATCCTGCCATCCAAAACCACGATGGTGTCCGCACCCAAAACCAGGGCCTGGGGATTGCGGGCACTGACCGGCTGGGCTTTAGCCACCGCGTTGATCCTGGCCGTTTCCAGGGGCGGGCCGGACTGCACTTCTTGAACGGGAAGCACTTCCACGCGAAAGGCGAGGCCGAACTGCTGCAGCAATGCTCTGCGGCGTGGTGATTGCGAGGCCAAGATCAGATCCATGCTCCATACACTCCATCGTTTTCAAGCATCAATTTTATATTCACCCTTGGCGCCCGATTCCCTTCTCAAAAAAAAGAGCCCATCAGGACTCTTCAGCTCACCTCCGGCGGTGGGGAATCGTGGTGGGACCGTATTCCCGCCCCAGCTCCAGGAGGTACTTGTCGGTGCTCAGGCGGTTTTTGTTCAGCTCCCAGCCATCGGCCTGGCGGTAGCTCTCCTTCGCCCAATCCCAGGGAAAAGCCAGCTGCTCCTGGAGATCCACCTGGCGTTTTTCCGCATGATGCCTCTGCACAGCCTCGCCCCCTCGCTAGTATGCGGCCCGTAGTTCGATGCCCTGGTAGTAGTATTGGAGAATCTCCTCGTAACTATACCCCTCCAGGGCCATACCTTGGGCTCCATACTGGCTCATACCCACACCGTGGCCGTAGCCCCAGACGGAAAAGACCATCTCCTCTCCGATGATCTCCGCGGTAAACCAGGTGGAGCGCAGGGAGAGGCGTTCTCTGATCTCCCGTCCGCTGAACCACTTATCCCCCACCTCCACGGTCTTTACCCGGCCGGAAGGGTACCGCTCCAGCACTTTGAAGTTGGTTACCCGGTCCACCTCTAAGACCTCCGCCAGTTTCCCGAGGGAGATGGTGGCGGTGGAATAGTGCACCGAGGAATTCCTGCTGAAGGGATCCTCCACGGAGCGCAGGTAAGGGAGGGCTTCATTCCAGTAGTGCTCAGAGTTTTCCGTACGGCCCCCGCTGGTGGAGTGGTACACGGCCAAAATGGGCTCATCGCCGTAGTAGGCCACAATACCCGTGGTCTGCCGCACCGCCGTTTTGATCTTGCGCTGGAGTGCCCGGCCGGCGGCACCGTAGCGCTCCAAAAACTCGTCCCACCCGATCCAGGCCTGACCGGAGCGGTAGTCGGAGGAAAGGTGGGCGTCGGGGTGCTCCGGGATGCGCACATCGTTGATAATCCGCCTGTAAGCGTAGGTTCTGGCGGCCACTGCTTGGGCCTTCAGGGCTTCCAGGTGAAAACTGGGGGGCATCTCCGCGGCCACCACCCCCTGCACGTATTCCTCCAGGGTTAGGGAAATCAGCTTGTTGCGTTCCGCATCCCACAGCCCTACCAGGGGGATTTCCCGGGGAGAAAAAAAAGAAACCGTGCAACTGCGCACCAACAGTGCCGGCACCCCCACCACGACAGCAAACAAAAGCAGCAGGGGAAGACACGAGGGTTTTCGTGAGCTTCGTCTGCGCCTTCTGCGTTTTGTCCTCAAAAAAATCCCCTCCCACCCACTTCATAACTATGAAGGGGAGGAGGGTGTTTATGCCTCGCTGCGCAACTAACGGACAACTATGGCCTCAAACCCTTTTTGCCGCAGCTCTTGGGCGAGCCGTTCCGCGTTCTCCTGGGAGCTGAAGGCCCCCGTCTGCACCCGATGGGGAGGTCCGGTGATGATCATGGCTTCGTAGCCAGCCTCCTTCAGCTGGGCCACTACCCGCTCCGCGTTGGCCCGTTCGGAGAAGGCGCCCACCTGGACCTTAAACAAAGCGGTGGTGCCTCCGGGGGCCGGCTCCTCCTGGGCAGGAGGAGGGGTGGGTGGGGCAGGGGGCTCAGGGGCAGGGCTCGGCGCGGCGACAGGGGTGGAGGTCGTTTCCCTAGCCTGCTGCATGACCTGCCGGTGCTGCTGCTGCAGCGCCTTCACGGCATAGTGCCCGATGAGGTAACCCACCATGACAAAGATAATGCTGAGGGTGACTAAACTGATCAGGAAATTGGCTCCCTGACCGGAACCCTTCTTCTTTTTCTTTTTCCTGCTCACGATCACTCCCCCTCCTTGGGCCCTGAATTCCTGCTAAGCAGTACTTCCAGATCGGGAGTGCAAATACCTCTTAATCTCCCCCACCAAGTACAGCGAACCGCAGACGCAGACCGGATCGCTGCTTCCGGCCGCGGCCAGGGCTTGGTCAGCATCGGGGTAAGCCAGCGCCTCCAGGCCGCGGCTGGCGGCATACTCCTGGAGCCGCTCCGGATCCATGGGCGCCAGCCGGCCGTTTTTCGCCGCTGTGAACACAAAACGCCTGGCCACAGGAAGTAGCGGCTCCACAAGCTCCAGGCTCTTGTTACCCAGCATGCCGAAGACGATGGTAAAGGCCCCTACTCCGCAGCATTCCTGCAGGTGCCTGAGGCTCTGGGCCAGGGCCGCTAAGCCTTCCTGGTTGTGGGCACCGTCCAGGATCAAAAGGGGCTGGCGCGATACCACCTCCAGCCTACCCGGCCAGAAAACCTCTTTCATTCCCTGATATATGGCGGCATCCGGCAGATTATAACCCAATTCTCTCAGTTCCCTGATGGCTAAAAGGGCGATGGCCGCATTCTCCACTTGATGGTAGCCCAAAAGGCCGATCTGCACTTCGCCCAGGCCGGGGAAGTCCAAACGGCCCCCTTCCAGATCCCAGCCCCCAGGGGACCAGTCCAGATCCCAGGTGCTGAGGTAGGGTGCACCTTTGGCCCGGGCCAGCTCCCGCAGGACCCCCTGGGCTTCGGGGAGTTTAGCCCCGCTGATCACCGGCACACCGGGCTTGATAATGCCCCCCTTCTCCCAGGCGATGGCTGCCACCGTGTTCCCCAGGCGATCCTGGTGATCCAGATGAACCGTGGTGATCACGGTGAGCAGGGGATGGACCACGTTGGTGGCATCCAGCCGCCCCCCCAGGCCCGTCTCCAGCACCACCAGATCCACCCCAGCTTGGTGGAAGTAGAGGAAACCCGCGGCGGTGGCCAGCTCAAACTCGGTTACCGGCCCCAGTTCCGGGTGCTGCTGCTCAACCCGGCGGCAGGCCGCCTCAGCTTGAGCCACCACCGCTCTTAGGGTTTCGGCTGGAATCAGTTCACCGTTGATCTGGAAGCGCTCAGCATACTCCTCCAGGTGGGGGGAGGTGAACAGCCCCACCCTCAGGCCGCTGCGCTGGAGCACGGAGGCCAAGAAGGCCGAAACAGAACCCTTGCCGCTGGTACCTGCGATATGGATGCACTTCAGTTCCTTTTCTGGATGGCCCAGGGCGGCGCAGACCAGTTCGATCCGCTCCAGCCCCAGGTGGCTTCCGAAACGCTCCCGTGCCTTGATCGTTTCCATGACTATGCTTCCAGCTCCTGGAGCAGCGCTTCCAGGCGGGCAGCCTGTGCCCGGTAGAGCTCTGCCTTTTCCCTTTCTTTCTCCACCACTTCCGGCGGCGCCTTCGATATAAATCCTTCGTTGCGCAAATTCTTTTCTGCCCGTCCCAGCTCCCGGCGGGCCTGCTCCAGCTC
>NZ_JBHGXH010000008.1:0-16161 GCF_041936445.1 Candidatus Darwinibacter acetoxidans
GCCGTGAGCTCAAGGCCCTTTTCCCGGGCCCGCTCCAGCAGCTCTTCAGCCGTGCTGCACTGCCGCGCCCCTTTTTCATCCAAGCAATCGAAAAGCGCCCGCAGATCCACAGAGCACACCTCCCACGATGCTTGTGCAATCATTACTTCCATTACGAACAGGCCCGCACAGATCCTCCCGGCTTGCCGGTAACCCTTGGTGACCTTTTGACAGGAAAAGACCGGAGGCGCGATCCGGTCTTCTCCTGTCTTGTTCTCTTGTGTACGGTTTAAGGGAGGGGCGCCAGCCCCGCGGCGGTAATGGCCTGACCCACCCGGCGGTCACTCTCTCCCGGCAGGTGGAACTGGATGTGGGCCAGCTCGGGGAACTCAACCTTGAGAACCTCTGCGGCCCCTTGCTGGATGAGGACCCCGCCCCGGCCTGAGGTTACCCGGCCCAGGATGAGCACATGCTTGATGTCGTAAAAATCCGCGTAGTGGGCAGCCGCATAGCCCAGGTAGCGCCCGATGCTGGCGAAGATCCTCTCCGCACCTGGGTGACCTTCCGCCAGGAGCTTCTGCACCGCGCTGAGCTTCTCCGCGGGAGTAAGGGCTGGATCCAGCTCGATGCCCGCGGATGGCGCCAGCTTGATCACGGCGTCCTGGGAGAAATATTTGACGCCGCAGCCGTAGTCCCCCGACCATTCATCAACCATAGCTTCAGGATTGTAATCCACGGGGACGAAGGCCAGTTCGTTCAGCCAGCCGGTGAGGGAACCTGAAGCGTCCACGTAACCGGCTGCTTCACTGGTACCCATGGCAATACCCAAGACCCGGGTGTCCTCCAGGGCCGCCGCCCCGGCTAGGGCCGTTACATCGCCATCGTTGCGGACCACCAAAGGGACATCCCCCAGCTCCTTGGCCACCCGCAGGTAGATGTCCTTCACCTTGGCGTCGAACAGGTCCCGGGGCACCTTGAGGAACAGCGAAGCAACCATGGTGCGGTTGTTGATATAGATCCCCGCGGAGCTCACGCCCAGGGCATCCACCCGGGGCAGGTGCTCAGCCGCCCGCTTCACCGAATCCATGATGCCGGCAAAGTGGTAGTCGGGGTCTTCCATCAGTTTAGGGTGCCAGACCGTTTCATCGGCAAAGACCACTTCTCCGTCCTTCACCGCGGCCACCTTGCGGTCGCTGCCGCCGGCGTCAAAGCCGATGCGGCATCCCTGGAAATGCCCGCCCACCTTTTCCGTCTCCTCGCAGGGCTGGGGCACTTCGTCGTAGGGCACGATTTCCACGGTAAAGGGCCGTTCGTAGACGCCGGCCATGAACTCCTGGTCAAAGGCCCGTACCCCTCCGGGGCCGTAGGCCTGCCGAAGTCTTTCCCCCAGCTCAGGCGAACCGCCTACGATAATCTTCCACCCGCCCCTCATCCAGAGCAGGCATTTCACCAGGCGTTCCACATAAAGCCAGTTAGCCTCATCCCATTCAGGTTTCTGCCCTGAGGGGAAAAGGTGCGTTTTGTAGACGGAAACCTGCCCCCCATCCCGCTCCAGGGCAACGGCAAAGGGAACCCCCTGCCCCGATTCCTCCACAGCCCGGAGAAAAGCCCTGTTCCACAGGTAAGCGGGGCGGAATCCCGGGTCTAATTCGGGCCCCAAGCGCGGCACTGCCGCCCGGTGCAAAGCGTTGATCATCTCCATCTCCCTCCGCAGCAAAGTTTTAGTTCTCAACCTCTTGAATGCTTTTCTCCTCCCGCGGCCAATTCCCTTGTCCCAGGGACATCCGCTTCCTGCCTAACCCGCTAGGTAACCGAGGAGCGTGTGGAGGCCGAACACCGCCCCAAAGACGATGGGCTGGTGGATCAGATAGATCAGCAGGGAGTGGCGGCCCAGCAGTCTGATGAAGGCTGCGCCGGGCAGGGCGTTCACTCTCTCCAGGGCCAGCAGAGGGAAGCGCCGCTGACCCCCTGGATAAAGCAGCGACCCCAGCCAGATGCCCAGCAAAATCACGCCCAACCAGGGCAGGAGGGGGTAGTAATCGGCCATAGCCAGATTTATTTCGCCGATCCCCAGCGGCAGCAGCCACCAGCCGCTAACCGGGAGAGCCGCAAGCCACCGGGTGGCCAAAATGATAGCCAGGCCGCAGATCCCTGCCAGAAGGGGCCGGGGCAGAAAGAGCGGCGCCAAGATGATTGCCGTGCCGATCAAGTGGAGAATGCCGAAAAAGATGGGCATGTCCACAGTGAAGTAGACCGCTGCAGAGACCACTCCGGCCCAGGCTAAAAGCTTCAGCCCCCGCACCACGAACTTCTTCCAGATACCTGCACGGCCGCCCTGCTTAACCGCCCGGGCGTAGCTGATGGACAGGCTGATGCCAGCCAAGAGCTGGAATGATCCGGCGATGGTCCAGGCGACAAGCAGGGGATTCTCCCCGAGCAGCTCCCAGGGAACGAGGTCGAAATAAACCAGGTCCCAGAAGAGGTGGAAGAGCACCATGGCGATGACGCTCAAGCCCCTGAACAAGTCAATTTCCGGGAACCGCCCTTGGCCTACCCTGGGCTTAGCCGCCGAGCTCAAGAGCGGCTTCATGGCCGTGGGATGGCCCGCTCGTACTGCTTGGGCCACAGCTCGGGATCGGGTTTGGCCTGGAGCACCCAGTGGGGGTTGCGCAAAAGCTCCCTACCCAGGGCCACGAAATCGGCCCGCCCGTTGGAGATGATCTCCTGGGCTAGTTCAACTGAGGTGATCAGCCCCACGGCGATGGTGGGCAGGCCCGTCGCCTGTTTGACCACCTCCGCGAAGCGCACCTGATAGCCCGGGCCCAGTTCGATGCGGGCGGAGAGGATACCACCGCTGCTGATGTCCAGTAGGTCTACACCTTTGGCCTGCAGCGCCTTGCTGATCTCCACCGTATCCTTAAGGGTCAGCCCGCCCTCCAGGTAGTCCACGGCAGAAAGGCGGACCGAGAGGGGCTTGTCTGCGGGCCATTCGGTCTGCACCGCTTCCACAATCTCCAAGAGGAAGCGCATGCGGTTTTCCAGAGAGCCCCCATATTCGTCCGTGCGCTGGTTGCTCAAAGGCGAGAGGAACTCGTGGATCAGATAACCGTGGGCGGCGTGGATCTGCAGCACATCAAATCCTGCCTCCCTGGTCCTGCGGGCAGCCTGGCGCCAGCTTTCCACAACCTCCGCGATTTCGGCGCGGCTTAGGGCATGGGGCACGGCAAAACCGGGGAAGGCGATGGCCGAAGGGGCCACCAGCTCATCGCCCCAGGCTTTGCGCCCAGCGTGGGCGAGCTGAATGCCCACCACGGAGCCATGGGCCCGGCAGATCTCCACTACCCTGCGCAGGCCCTCTATCTGGCTGTCCTCCCAGATGCCGAGGTCACGGCCGCTCAGCCGGCCCCTTTTTTCCACCGCGGTTGCCTCCAGGATGATCAGACCCACCTTCCCCACGGCACGGCTGCCGTAGTGGATCAAGTGCCAATCTGTGACCTGTCCCTCTTCCGTGGCTGAATACATGCACATGGGCGGCATGACAATGCGATTGGGGATGGTTATGCTCTTTAGTTCGAAGGGAGTAAACACAAAAAGCACCTCCTCTGCAGATTTCCCGCTAAAGAAGTATTAGCAGCCAACCGGGTTTTCCCTGCAGAGGAGGTGGAGGAATTTGGCTTGTTAGAACTCCCGGCGGGCGTAGAGCCGCCAGGAAACGAGAAACGACAAGCTGGCAACGGCGAGGACGCACCCGGCCGCCAGCGCCCCAAGGGCAGCTGGCCCCAAGCCTTCCACCCAGGCCTGCCAAGCGGGCTGTCTGCCCAAAGCGCTCTGCAGCAACGAGGCCAGGGCGAAGGAGCCCACGAAGATCAGCAGATTGAGGATCCGCGCCTTCATGTAGCCCAGGGCGAAGTAGATGGGCAGGTACAAGCTGGCCAGCCCCACCACAACGGCGGCGGCCGCAGCTGCATGATCCACCCGGACCACTGACGGTATCGTCGCCGAGCCAACCCTGGACAGCACCGGTAGGGTCACCCAGGTAAGAACAGCCACTGCCGCTACGTAGATCAAGACAGCCAGGTATTTGGCGGCCACGATCTTCCATTTGGGAATGGGCAGGCTGTTCCAGAGCCTGTCAGCATCGGCCTTTACATCCCACGCTCCGCCGTACATGACGAACATGTAGCCAACAGCGCTGATAATGGCCAGGGGCAGCTTCTCCCCCAGGCTGCTCATGGCGAAGCTGAAAAGGAGGATGTAGATCAGCGCCATGCCCAGCATCCGTTTCTGCACCAAGAGCTCCTTAAGCACCAAATTGACCATTGGCTTTCCCCCTTAAGCAGTAGAGCATGATCTCCTCCAAGTTCGGCCGGGTCAACACAGCCCGGCCCTCCGCGAGCCGCTGCACCTCTTCCTTATTCGTAACCAAGCCCTCAAAGCCGAACTGGCTTTCTTTCAGGCCCACGACATACTGTCTCAACCCACTGTCCAGAAGCGACCTCTCCCCGTTAACCAGCGCATATTCCTCCAGCAGCTCTTCCTTGGATTTGCTGAAGAGGATGCGTCCTCCGCCGATGAGGGTGACAAAATCGGCAATCTGGTCCAGGTCGGAGGTGATGTGGGAAGAGAAGAGCACCGCACGGCTTTCATCCTGGATCACATCCCGGAGAACATCCAGAAACTCCCGGCGGATCACCGGGTCCAGGCCCGAGGTGGGCTCATCCATGATCAACAACTCCGCCCGGTGGGAGAGGGCCACCACCAAGGCGTATTTCATCTTCATCCCCCGGGAAAAGGCGGAGAGCTTCTTGCGTTCCGGCAGTTCGAACAGGGACGTGTACTTCCGGTAGGCCTCCCAGTCCCAGTTCCTGTAGGCGGGCGCGATGAGCCTGGTCATCTCGGCCATGGTCAGGTTTTCGTAAAAGGGAGCCCGGTCGTAGACAAAGCCGATGCGCTGCTTGATCTCCTGCTCGTGGCGGCGGGAATCCAGGCCGAAGACTTTGATTTCACCCCCGTCCAGGCGGATCAGATTCATGATCAGCTTGATGGTGGTGGTCTTTCCGGCACCGTTGGGGCCGATAAAGCCCATGATGTACCCCGGATCCAGGGAAAAACTCACCCCTTCCAGGGTAAACCCAGGGTAGCGCTTACTCACATTGTTCAACTCGAGAATCGGTTTCATTTCCCATCCTCCAATAGGCGTTCGATAATCCTGCGCAGCTCCGCCCGGCCCACGCCCAAGAGTTCCGCGGTGCTCAGGGCCTCTTTCAGCTTCTCTTCCACCAGCTGCTCCTTGGACTCCCGCAGCCGGCCCTCATCAAAACCGGCCACAAAGGAGCCCTTACCGGGGATGGTGTAGATCAAGCCATCCTTTTCCAGCTCTTCATAGGCCCTTTTGGTGGTGATCACGCTGATCTGCAGCTCTTTGGCGAGCAGGCGGATGGAGGGCAGCGGTTGGTCGGCGGCTAGGTCTCCCCTGAGGACAGCGCCTTTGATCTGGTCCACAATCTGCTGGTAAATGGGCACTTCCCCAGTGTTGGTGATGATTATATCAATGACAACCACCCCCAATACCGTTCATATACACTATACACAGTTGGGGGAAATCTGTCAACCGGGTGATCAAAAAATCCCCCGGTTTTTTTCTGGGGGAGTAAGCAAAGATAAGTTTGAGGTAACTAACGGCGAGAAAGGAGCTTGGCCATGGCGGAGTACTACCTGAAATACGCTGGGGCGCGCTTTGTGCGCAACGCACCGCAGGAAGAGATCAACGCCTTTGTCAACAGCCTCTCCGAAGAAGAGCGCAGCTCCCTGTATAACGTGGTTAACCTCCTGGAGCAGGAGGGGCTGATCACCCTGGTTCCGGGGGACAGCACCACCATCGACCAGGACATGGAGGAGTTCCTAATCCCCAATGCCGGGGACGACTTCTAGCTGAGGTTCGCTCCTGGGCAGGACCAGGGAGATTTTGGTGCCGAAATCCTCCCGGCTGAGAACTTCCAGATGACCTCCGTGCCGTTCCGCGATCCACTTGGCGATGGACAAGCCCAGACCGGTCCCGCCGGTGGCTCTAGCCCGGGAATCGTCCGCCCGGTAGAAGCGTTCGAAAATGTGGGGCAGGTCCTCTGCGGGGATACCGATGCCCGAATCCTGCACGGTAAAACGTACATGTTCTTCCCCGGAGCTCACCATCAGGCGGATCCTGCCGCCCGCGGGAGTGTACTTAATGGCGTTGTCGATCAAAATGCGGCAGGCCTGCTTGACCAGGCCCTGATCTGCCCGCACCGGCGCGGGCTCCGCTTCCAGGCTGAACTCGTGCCCCCCGTCGATCATCTCCGTCTCCCGGTAGAGGGTCTCCGCCAGATCCGCGAGGTCAAAATGCTCTAAGTGCACCTGCATGGTCTGGTTGTCCCCCCGGGCCAAAAAGAGCAGCTTCTCCACGAGCTCCTTCATGTTGGCCGCTTCTTCTTTAAGGGCATCGATGGATTCCTGCAGCGCTTCTGGATCGTGTTTGCCCCAGCGGTCCAGAAGGTTCACATAGCCCTGGATGGCGGCAATGGGCGTGCGCAGTTCATGGGAGGCATCGGAAACAAAGCGGGCCTGCAGGCGGTAGGATTCGTTGATCCGGTCCAGCAAGCTGTTGATGGCGGTGGCCAGCCCCTTGAGCTCATCTTGGGTGCCCTCCACATCCAGGCGCGTATCCAGCCGGGCAGCATCGATCTCATCCAGCGTGCCCGCGAGGGCCTGCATCTCCGCAATGGACAGGGGCCGCTGTTCCCGGGAGAGGGTTTGGGTCTGCCGGGCCAGGTCTGAGATGGGCTTGAGCACACGCCTGATCAACTCGGCCCGGGAAGCCAGGGTGCGGATGGCGGTGACCAGCTGCCACACCAAAAGCACCAGGAACACTGTCTTCAGCACCCAAATCGCCGAAGAAAAGTGAATGATGATGGCCACAGGCAGGCCATCCACTTCCAGGTCCAGCTGGTACTGGAGATTATCCAAAACGTTGAAAAGGGGTACCTCTTCATCGTGGGGCAGCCGCACCAGGCGCCGGGCGGTTCTGGTTTCCGCGGGGAAAATGCGCTGCAGTTCCCCCGGCAAAAGGATTCCCTGGGAGGGTTCATCCAGAGGCTTTATCTCCAAACCCTGGCTGGACAGCCAGGCGCTTTCCGCCAAGGCAGGCAGGCCGTGGGCCTCCAGCTGCCGAACGGCCAAAGCCGCCTGCCGCTCCCCCAAAACGCCAAGGGTTACCGCGCTCGCGGCCAAAAAGACCACGTTGAGCATGATAAACGTGCCCACCAAGCGAAACCAGAGCTGGATATTGAGTTTGGAAACCAGGGAAAACCCGATGGTGTGAATTGTTTCCTGCTTAGTTTTCATCGCGGATCACATATCCCACGCCCCGCACCGTGGAGATCAGCTTCAGGCCGAAAGCTTCATCGATCTTGCTGCGCAGAAAGCGGATGTACACATCCACGGCGTTGGTTTCTCCTTCAAAGTCGTACCCCCAGACCCTTTCCAGGATGGTCTCCCGGGAAAGGACGATCCCCTTGTTCTCCAGGAGGTACTGGAGCAGGTCAAATTCCCGCTTAGTCAGCTCCACAGGCACGCCTCCCACGGTGACCCGGCGGCTCCAGGGATCGAGAACCACCTCCCCGGACCGCAGCACCTTCCCTTCCGCGCGGGGGCCCGCCTTACGCAGCACATTGCGGATGCGGGCTAAGAGCTCTTCAATGGCAAAGGGCTTGGTGATGTAGTCATCGGCCCCCGTATCCAGCCCGGAAACCTTGTCCATGACGCTGTCCCGGGCGGTGACCATGATCACAGGAACGGAGGATGTGCGCCTTAAGCGGCGCAGCACCTCCATCCCGCTCAAACCCGGCAGCATCACGTCCAGGAGCACCAGGTCATAGTCGCCAGATTCCGCCATCTCCAGGCCAGTGCGTCCGTGATGGGCTTTGCTCACCTCATACCCTTCGTAGGTGAGCTCCATCTCCAAGAAACGGGCGAACTTCTCCTCGTCCTCGATGATCAGAATCTTGGGTTTCATGACCGGTGCTCCCCCCAAAGCTTAGTTGTCGTTGCGCACAAACTGGTAGTGGAAGCCCAAGAACAGGCCGATGATGATCAAGGGCAGGGTGACCCAGGGTGCAAACAGCAGCAGCAGGGCCAAGACCGTCACGGGGAAACTGGCCACGTGCTCTTTGTCCTTGAGGATCTCGAAGCTGGTGGTGTTGCCCTTCTTGAGCAGGCCGCTGAAGAAGTTCCAGAATTTCTCCAGCGCTTCCTTGAAATTGTTCGTAGCCTGGCTGCTCCGCTGATCCCGGGAGCGCTCTTCCTGCTGGGGACCGCCGAGTTCCGGCCCGCCGGTGCTGCCTTCACTGCGGTAGTAGCCGCCTCCCTGCGGGGGAGGGACCTTACCGTGTTTTTCCAGGAGGATCAGGGCGTCCAGCAGGTCTCCGCCGGCCTGTTCCAAGGCTTCCCTGGCCTCGTCATAGGTTACTTGTGCCCGTTCCCGCAGCTTTTCAATCTTTTCCAGTCTTTCCATTTCCATCTGTTTGCTCCCTCCTGTAATCTTGATGGCTTGATTGTACTGGGAGGGACTTTAAGCCCAATTTGAGCCACATTAAAATCAGATTAAAAAGCGCCTAAACTGGCCCCGGCCGGGGGCGCAGGTGCTAGAACGGGAAATCGTAGTCCAGATCGAGTTCTTCCACAAGTTCCTTGATTTCCTTCTGCAGGCTTTCATTAATGGGCACTCCGTGGGCCATGCGCTCCTGGCAGACCAGATATTCCTTCTCGCCAGCTGTGTAGATGCGCTCGCGGCCGGGAGCCTTCTTGGACGCCCGCAGGGCCCGCAGGATGTCCCCTGTGGTCTTTTTGAACTCGTCCAGGCTGGTAAAGGCCTCAATGTTGATGGCGATGAAGAAGTGACCCAGCGCGTGGGGCACCTTCTTGCCATCCCGCATACCGGAAAGGGCGTGGAGGAAGGCGCCTCCCTGGAGCGAAGCGGACAAGATTTCCACCACCGTGGCGTAGCCGTAACCCTTGTGGCTGCCCGTTTCCTCCAAAACGCCGCCTAAGGGCGTCAGGGCCGCCTTGCCCGCGGGCAGGTCTTTGAGGACCTGGTGGGTGTCGGTGCGGATCTTGCCTTCGTTGTCAATGACCCAGCCTGCGGGGATCTCCTGATCGCGGCGGGCATAGACCTCAATTTTGCCCCGCTGGGCCATGGAAGTGGCGCAGTCCAGGAAGAAGTGGAACTCCTCGTCCGTGGGCATGCTGAAGGTCAAGGGGTTGGTGCCCAGCATGGGCTCCACGCCAAAGGTGGGGGCGATGGATGGACGGGCATTGGTGCCGCTGATGCCGATCATGCCAGCATCTGCCGCCATGTTGGTATAGTACCCGGCGATGCCGTAGTGACTGGAGTTGCGTACGGCCACCATACCCATCCCGTACTCACGGGCTTTTTTAATGGCCAGTTCCATGGCCCGCACACCGATAACATGCCCCATGCCATGATTGCCGTCGAGAACAGCGGTGGTGGGCCCTTCCCGCACCACATCGATCTTAGTTACCGGATTGAGGATCCCGTCGCGAATGCGGGTGACATAGATGGGCTTCAGCCGGCTGATCCCGTGGGAATCAATGCCAAATTTGTCCGCTGTGATCAGCACATCGGTCACGATCTTGGCATCCTCAGGCGGGACTCCAACTTTGGTCAACACATCATACATAAACCTTTCTAGAGTTTCAACGCTGACCCGTGGATCTTGGTTCTGCGTACGCATGGGCAAACCCCTTTCGTTATTTTTTTGGTTAAGATCTTCCAGACAACTCCCGTAAATCCTCCAAGGCGCGGAAAGAGGGGCGCATACTTGTCTGTTAAGGTAGGGAAAGGCAACACCTTGTCTGACCTTGTTCACTATGGTCAGACCTTTTCATTGACACATCTTTATAACCGTGTTATTCTTAAATTAGGTTATGATATTACGTTTAACATTGTAAACAGGAGAAGAGCAATGTCCAAACGAATCCAACCGACCAAAGCAAGCAAAGCTCTTCATGAGGAAATTGCGGAAAAAATACAGGAGCAGATCCTCCGCTCCAATCTGGCCCCCGGCGACAAGCTGGACACCGAGCTGGAGCTGGCTGCCCGTTACGGCGTGAGCCGCTCCACCATCCGGCAGGCCCTGATCCAGCTGGAGAGCGCCGGCTTAATTGATCGACTCCACGGCCGGGGCACCTTTGTGGCTGACCGAAGGGCCAGCCGGCTGAATAGGGACTACAACGTCCACATTATCGTACCCTATCTGACCACCAGCTTTACCGGGCGCATCGTCATGGGTGCCCAGGAAGTGCTCTTCAAGCATGGTTATACCGTGTCCGTATCCTCCACCAACAACAGTACCGAAACGGAAGGCGAGTACCTCAAGAAGATTATCGAGCGGGGTAGTCCTGGAGTGATCATCCATGCCACCGAATCCCGCTATTACAACCCCATGGTGTTCCAGCTCCAGCAGGAAGGCATCCCCCTGGTGATGACCAGGCACTACCGGCACATGGATGTCAGCTACATCGAAGCCGACAACTACCAAGGCGGTTATGATGCCACTGAGTACCTGATCAAGCTGGGCCACCGCCATATCGGCCTGGTGACAAAGCCCCCAGGGTTTTTGGCCTCCCTGCAGGACCGCATCCAGGGTTTTCGCGATGCCATGAGCGACTACGGCCTGGTGGTAAAAAGGGAGATGATGCTCACCGACCTGCGGGACTACCGCTATGTCTATGTGGAAGACAGGACCAAAGAGCACGAGCAGCAGGTCCTCTCCGATCTGCAGGAGTTCCTCCGCAGATCTCCCCAGATGACAGCGGTGATCTGCCTTAACGACTACGCGGCCGCCGATCTGTCCCGGGCCGCCCGGGCCGTGGGGCGCCGGGTTGGCGAGGATCTGTCCATAATGGGGTTTGACAATATCGGCCTTTCGGCCAATTTGGATCCACCCATCACCACAGTCAACTGTCCCACTTACGAGATTGGCAAGGAGGCAGCCGAATCGCTTTTATACCTTATGGAACATGGAGCCCATCACAAAATCCACAAGACGCTCCCCATGGAATTGGTGCTGCGGGAGTCCTGTGCAGCGCCGCGGCATTAGGGCTTTAAGAAGTGGGACTGATCATATAAAATAGTAAAGGAGTGATAAATGGGTAAGGGGAACTAGGTAATCCGTGTCGTTGGTGCAATCAGTCGAGACTGCCATAAAAAGACAGGAGGTACTACCCGAACCATGAAAAGATTTCTAGGTGTACTGCTTGCTCTGCTGATGACGCTGTCCGTTGTCGGCCTGGCGGCTGCAGATAACCCCTATGACGTTACAGAACCCATCACCATTACCTGGTGGCATGCCCACGAAGATCAGTGGCACCCCTATCTGGAGTACATGGTCAACCGCTTCAACGAGGAGCATCCCTTGATCACCGTGGAGCCTGTCTACATCGGTAGCTACACCGAAATCAACACCCAGCTCATCGCAGCCATCGCCGCAGGCGATGTACCGGCCCTCTGTACAGCGAACACATCCTATCCGCCCAGCTACGGTGCGGCAGGTATCTGCGAGATCCTGGATCCGTATATCGAAGCTTACAACTTCCCCATTGAGGACTTCGGCGAAGGTCTGATTCTGGCCACCAGCTACGAAGGCAAGCAGATCGTACTGCCCTACCTTATTTCCACCCAGGTCATGTTCTACAACAAGACCGCCGCTGAAGCAGAAGGCATTGAAATGCCCAGGACCTTCGACGAGATGGATGCCTTCCTGGAAAAGGCCACCCTCTTCAACGAAGATGGCACAACTAAGCGCTATGGTACAGTGTTCGGCGGCTGGGACTACTGGTACTATGAGATGCTGTTCAAGAACAACGGCGTGAAGGTTATCCTCGAGGATGGCATGAGCACCGACATCAACGGCCCAGAGTCCGTCTACATCACCACCAAGATGAAAGAGTGGATCGACAAGGGTTACGCCTACTACGCCTACGGAACCGGCGCCTCCACCAACATGAGGCAGCTGTTCTGGGATGGCGGAGCGTTCAGCGTCTTCCACACCAGCTCCTTGTATGACACCTATGTACAGAACGCAGGCGACAAGTTTGAAGTGGGTATGGCCTGGCTGCCCGGCGGTGAGGATGGCGAGAGCTTCTACAGTGAGATCGGCGGCGCCACCATCCTGATCCCGGCCATCGCTCCCCAGAAGCAGAAGAACGCAGCTTGGCAGTTCATGATGTTCATGGCCAGCCCGGAGATCAACCTCTACTGGGCAGACCAAACCGGCTACTTCCCGACCCGCCGTTCGGTCATGGAGACGCCTGAGTATCAAGAGTATCTGGAACGCAAGCCGGAGATGAACAACGTCGTGTCCATGAGCAACTGGATCATGCCCCGCAACTCGCACCCGGCCTACGACACCATTGCCAACGAGTGGCGCCATGCTCTGTACCGCATCTTCAACGAGGATGCACCTATCCAGGCCACCTTGGATGAACTGGCCATGACCATCGAAGAGATCCTAGAAGACTACTAAACCTAGATTTTCTGTGAGCCCGAGGGGGAATCACCTCCCCCTCGTTCACATCTGAGGTGAATGATATGCGCAACCAGAACCATTCCACAAGACCCTATCCCACCAAAGCGGCCAGGGTGGCCTCGGTCATCCTGTTCATTTTGAGTGCCGTTTTAATCGTGGTGGGTACCTACGGCTGGCTCATGGGCGACTGGAACTTAGAGTCGCTGCGCCACATTGCCGCGGAAGTCTATGAGGCGCGCCGCGTAGCCCGTTCATTTGAACAGCCCATTACCGGAACAGTGGACTTGTTCGGCGAAGGGCGGGGCACAGTACCCCTGCGGCTGCTCAGCGGGATTATGAATAACGCCATCTTGCTCATTATTCTGGGCATCACGTTTTTGGTTAATGCAATTATGTTCCGCATCCAGCCCTGGGAACGGATGAAGGATTTCCTGTGCGTTCAGCCAGCCCTGATCTTCTTTCTCCTGTTCGTCTATTACCCAGTGGTAGACCTTGTGCGCATCAGCTTCACCGACATGCGAATGCTGGTTCCAGACCCCCAGGAGTTCATCGGGCTGAAGAACTATGAATGGCTCTTTTTCAAAACAGGTTGGACCAGGTTCAGTGAGTCCCTGTTGATTACGGTTCGCTACACTTTCTGGGAGCTGTTCATCACCCTGGTGGGCGGGCTGCTCCTGGCCCTGCTGTTTAACCGCATGACCAGGACCTTTGCCGCCATGCGGGCCATTGTGTTTATGCCCAGGTACATTGCGGTAGCCACCAGCGCCGTGGTCTTTATCTGGATTCTCCACGGCAATTACGGCATACTCAACTACGTGCTCTCCCTCTTCGGTATCAAGGGTCCCAACTGGCTGGTGCAGGCCAACACCGCCCTGGCGGGCATCTTGATCCTCACGGGCTGGCGGGTGATCGGGTATGCCATGATGATCTACCTCTCGGCCATGCAGAGCATCCCCCAGGATTACTATGAAGCCGCGGCCATCGACGGTGCCGATGCCATCCAGCGCTTCCGCCACATCACCCTGCCGATGCTCTCGCCCACCATTTTGTTCCTGTTCGTCACCACGTTCATCGCCAGCATGAAGGTGTTCCAATCTGTTGACGTGATGACCGGCGGCGGTCCGGGGACGGCCACCAATGTGGTTGTACAGTGGATTTACAACCTGTCCTTCCGTGACTTTAGAGCCGCACGTTCGGCAGCTGTTTCCGTCATCTTCTTCCTCATCCTGCTGGTGGCCACCGCGGCAACTATGCGCTGGTCCAACCGGGCAGTGAGCTACGATTCATAGAGGGAGGCACTGCTGTGCAAGACACACTATTACTGAGAATGCGCCAAACCGGCATGTTCGATCTGCTCACGCTGCTTCTGGCCATCGCCCTGGCCTTCACGGCTCTGGGCGTCATCGGCGTGATCCAGTACAACGTGCAGATGAACAACATGCCCGAAGGCTTAACGGATTATGAAATCAGGGAGAGCCTGGGTTATTTCGCCAGATCACGCGGCAGCTTCCTCACCTACGGTCTGAGCCTGCTCATCGCCGCGGCAGCGGGCTTTGTTATCTTAGCCATCACCAGCTACCTGCGGGACAAAGTCTCTTATGGGACCAAGAACAAGATCCGCAAAATCGGCGTGGTCTTCCAGTATCTAGCTGCGGCCGTGATCACCTTAATCATCCTGTTTCCCATTTACTGGATGGTCATCTCCGCGCTGAAAACCAGCCAAGAACTGCTGCTGCCTGTGCCCACCTTGTGGCCCCGGGAATTCCAGTGGCAGAACTTCCCGGAAGTGCTCAAACGCGCACCCTTTGGCCGCTTTTTCATCAACACCATCATCAGCACGTTCTTCATCATGCTGGGCCAGTTCGTCTTCGGCATCCTGGCCGCCTACGGTTTTGCTAAGGGAAGGTTCAAGGGGCGCGATCTCATGTTCGTTTTGGTCCTGGGCGCCTTGATGGTTCCCATCCAGGTGACCTTTGTGCCCATCTACGTAATGATGTCCCGTCTGGGTTGGATCAACAGCTATCAAGGCCTCGTTGTGCCCAATCTGGTCAGCGCCTACTTTATCTTCATGATGCGCCAGTCGTTTAAGTCGGTGGATGACAGCTACCTGGATGCAGGGCGCATCGACGGCTTGGGCAGGATCGGTTTGATTATCCATGTGCTCATCCCCATGACCGCGCCTACCCTGGTGACCGTCTCCATTATCAACTTCATCAGCGGTTGGAACAGCTACTTCTGGCCCCGGATGGTCTCCACCCGTGATGAGTGGCGCACCATCGCAGTGGGTGTGGTCCGCCTGCGCCAGACCTTTGCCGGCATGGAAGTGGCCAACTACAACGAAATCATGGCCGGTGCCGTCATGGCCATTATTCCCATCGTGCTGCTGTTCTTGGTGCTGCAGAAGTACATCCTCACGGGCATGAGCCGAGCAGCCATGAAGTAGTTCCAGAGTAAGTCGGCAGCGCCCACAAGCCCCAGGGAGGTCTAAACCATGAAAAAACACATAGCCTTTCTTGTTTTAGCCTTAGTGCTGACCCTGTCCTGTACCGTGCTGGCCGAGGCGCGGGCGGATAGGTACGATCTGATCTTCGATGCATCGCAGGATGCGGGCAGGCTCACGGCACGCTTTCTGCAGCTGATTACCCGCAGCGATGACAAAAGCGGCGACTGCACCATCCTCACCTCGCCAGATGGCCAGGTGATGGTGATCGATGCCGGTAACCCCAGCACCTTCCCGGACGTGGATAGGGCCCTGAAGGCTTTGGGGATCACCCGCATCGACTACCTGGTGGCTTCCCATCCCCATGTGGACCACATCGGCAGTTTCGCTCAGCTGCTCTCCAACTACGAAATCGGGGCGGTGTACACCTCTGAACTGGAGTACCCCACTTCCCACTACAAAAACTACATGGAAGCCATTGAGCGGACCAACACGCCCCATATCATCTTAGCGGAGGGCGACAGCTTCCAGTTCGGGGAGCATGTGCTGGTGGAAGTACTGCATCCACCGAAGGGCATAGAGTATTACGAAGGCTACCCCGACGGCAGCACCCAGTTCATCAACAACCGCTCGCTGGTGCTGAAGCTCACCTACCAAGACTCCACCTTCCTGTTCCCCGGGGACATCTACACCGCTGCGGAGCGGGAGATCGTGGGCCGCTACGGCGACTACCTGCAGGCTGATGTGCTGAAAGCCCCCCACCACGGCGATTCCACTTCCTCGAGCAAGCCTTTCCGGGAGGCGGTGAACCCCCAAGTGGTGGTGATGATGCACGATGCCATCGCTGACCTGCGCATCTACCGCAACTACCGGCGCCTAGGCGCGCAGACCTTCATCACCAGTGTAGATGGCGCAGTGCTGGTGTCCACCGCAGGGGATGGTGAATACAAAGTGATCACGCAGTTCGACCGCCTCACTGACTTCCTGGATTAAGCAGATTTGGGCAAATCGTTCGCGCAAAAGACCGCCTAGAGCGGTCTTTTTCTGTGTTGGGCAGGAATTGGCGGAAAACCGTCCAATAACGGGTGTGAAACGAGGTGCTGCTGTGAAAAAAGTCGTGTTTACCATCCTCATCGTAAGCCTCGCCATCGGACTGCCTTT
>NZ_JBHGXH010000009.1:0-1137 GCF_041936445.1 Candidatus Darwinibacter acetoxidans
AGGCGCTGCGGGAGTACGATGATGTGTTAGACTCTCCGGTATATAAATGCCATGAAGCGATAAGTCCAGACTGTCCTCCGATCCCTGATCCTGATACCGTCCCGTATCCTGCTATAGGTCTTAGTGTGAATCTAGAGACTCTCCAGTCTCCTTATGACTTTCCGGGCATGGGAACTGTCACAAATGACACCTGCGGAACGATCATACGTGGTGCTGCATGCTCTCAAGATCCTGGTCACTGGTCGAGGCCTCATCCGGTCAACTGTAACCGCCTCTCCTGCCCGGTCTGCTGGTCTGGGAAGGTCCGAAAGACTGCCCGTCAGGTAACTGACCGCTTCCGGGGGTTCCTCGAGGCACTTGGAAACCTCCCGGTCACCCTGGACATGGAGCCGGAACGGGCCGAGGCTTTGAAGCTCCTGAAGCGTCGAGCCGGTCGGCCTCTCCATGTCATGTACTCGATGCCCCCGGGGACATACTCGCCGGATACTCCTCTTGTCCGCCTCTGGAAGGATGGCATCAAGGCCA
Organism: Candidatus Darwinibacter acetoxidans; assembly: GCF_041936445.1. Classification (NCBI taxonomy): domain Bacteria; kingdom Bacillati; phylum Bacillota; class Clostridia; order Candidatus Darwinibacteriales; family Candidatus Darwinibacteriaceae; genus Candidatus Darwinibacter; species Candidatus Darwinibacter acetoxidans. The sequence goes on from NZ_JBHGXH010000009.1 coordinate 526, forward strand.
TCAAGGCCTCCGGCCTCCTGGCGGGCTACATCGTCTTTCACCCGGCCCGACTCCGTGAGGAGGTTAAGAAGGCCTTGAGGCAACTGAACCATAGCCTGAAGGCCTCTGGTGAGGCTACAAAACCGTTCTGGGAGCATGTCCACGCCGACGCGCTTGGCCTGGGCTCGATGCACGAGTATGCTTACTGGTCGCCCCACTTCCACGCGGTCGGGGTCGGCTACCTGGTAAACGCGAAAGACTACAACCAGGCGACCGGATGGATCTACAAGAACAAGCGACCAGGCGGGATCCCGCTCTCGGTCCGGTGGAACGAGAAGGAAAACCGCTTCGAGGACGACGTTTACACGCTCTTCTCTTACCTCATGACGCACGCGGCCTATGTCCAGGGGAAGCGGATGACCAGGACATTCGGTTATCTGAACCCGAAGCACGTTAAGAGGGTCGGTGACCAGTTCGTGAAGCACTACCACGCGGCGGTCTGCCCGGTCTGTGGGTCGCCGGTGGTCCGCTACTGGTTCAAGGACGATGAGCCGGACGAGCCTGAGGTCGATATCGAGGGTGAACTACGGCCTGTAGCCTGCCGGATATGTGGCTACAACTACAAGGTGCGAC
>NZ_JBHGXH010000010.1:0-2677 GCF_041936445.1 Candidatus Darwinibacter acetoxidans
CCGTCTTTGCCGTCTTTGCCGTCTTTTCCATCTTTCCCATCGCGGCCATCCTTGCCATCTTTCCCATCCTTACCATCCCTGCCTAGGGTTTCAGTCAAGGTGAAAGCTGGCTTGCCCAACTCTAAGTTGACAACCAGCCCCCTCTCTCCGAACTCCCGGCTTTCAGCGACTATCCTGGTTGTGCTGATAATCCCGGTATCGGGGTCAGCAACCCTCACCTTATCACCAAGGCCATAGTCAGGCTCCTGTCCATAAGGAAACACCGCAGTGATTCGGAAATCCATCTGCGGTGTGCTGTGCTCTTCCAGGTATTCCTGGGCCTTTTGGCGCAGCTCGTCCAGAGTCTCCACGTTGAACTCGATTGGTTTTGGATAAGGACCATAGGTAGCTATGCTGTCCTCGTCCCGAAGCGTGATCTCCAAACGGTTGATGCCGCTTCCGGGGCCATGCGCTGTCAAGATGTTGACCAGCGTTTCATCGCCATCGCTGAGGGCGGTGATCTCCGTATTGGTGCCGGCATGGAATATGAAATCCTTAGTGCGGTCAACCCCAAGGTTTTCCGCGAGATTAAGGGCTCCATCCCAGACAGCAAACTCCCAGCCAACCTGGTCGCAGGCATCGTGCAGCACCCTCAACGCTGTAGCACGGTCGGCAGATAGGCCTGTCACAGTCACTCCAGCGACATCCGGGATGCTGCCTGCAAGCAGGTGCCCTTCTGTGCGAGCGATCAACTCGCAAGCAAACACGAAAGGGGTGAGCCCTCGAGGATTGCCATCCGGGTCCTCGCTTTCGGTATCTCTAGTGATTAGGTTGATTCTGATCCATACCTTATCGTGGTCACCACCAATGTAGAGACCAACCTCTTCCGGCAGACCTCCATCGAAGGGGTCAGACCAAGTCGTACCATTGGTGGAGTACTGTATCGTGGTCTGTACATCACCCTCTGGGCCGTCGCTATCGGCGCTCCAACGCACCCTATCCCAGGCCTTGAATCCGACAACCTCCAGCCTATCGAAAAGCAGCGTGATGTAACCCTGCTCGTAATATCTGCCGTCGGCCCTTTTGGCTAGCATAACAACGCCGGGCTCCGTGTTGAGATCGACGTTGGAGCTATCAACCATACGCTCCTGCCACTGCTCCTTGGCCTTTACTCGCAACGTCTGCCAGCCGTCCAGTAAGTCTCTGGCTACGTCCGCGAGGTCCCAGCCCTCCCACACCTTGCCGTACTGGGCAGGGGTGAGGTTAGCTTCTAGCAGGATTTCCTCGGTCATGGCGTGGACGGTGACCACCTGACCAAGGTCGCGGCCTACTATCTTGCCTGAGGCCCTCAGCTTGTCCCCTTGGTAGATCTGTACATAGGAGGCGATGGCGGCGTATGCCGGCTTATTGTCACGCTCCCTTTTGGGAGCACCTTCAACCACCACCGGTTGCGCAGCACCAAAAAAGCCATAGAGCGGATGGTCTGGTGCGACCACCTCGTCTATGGCCTCTCTAGGGATGCCAATGTTGATTTCCGATGCCTGGTTGATCCGCCTTGTGTAGTGCCAGCGAATGCCGGGCAGAACAGCTTTGAGTTGTCTGTCCTTATCTAAAATGCGTGCTTGGTACAAAGGATCACCTCCAATCCCTAAAGGGGGTGGAAAATCCGCCCCCTAAAAGACCAACTATATAGTTCAAAACATTCAGTCTCGCCCCGCTGGAGCACAAACCATCCGTCGGGGCCAAAAATAGCATTTCGCAGCCCGTAGCTGTTGCAGTGCTTCAGTATCCCAAAGTATGACTGCACTGACTGGTTAACTGCCTGCCAATCCATCTCACCCCTCTGGTACTTCCGCATCAAGGCTTTCAATCTCCGTTTCATGCGTTTGGCCGTGGACTTCCTCATCTTTATGTGGGTGGGCCATACACGAAAACCAACCCACTCTATTCCGTCCCTCACGGGGCGAATCTGCGTTTTGTTGTTGGTTTTTAAAGCCAGGTGAGTCAGGAGAAACTCTTGGATCTCAGCCTTAACCTCATGTAGATAGCACTTATTGTCGGCCAGCACAAGAAGATCGTCCATGTACCGGGCGTAGTATTTGACCTTCAGCTTGTGTTTGACGAATTGATCGACTTCGTTTAGGTAAACATTAGCGCTCATCTGGCTCACCAAGTTTCCCACAGCCATGCCGACGCCACAAGCGCGGGTTTCATAGGCTATACTGCCTTCGGCTACGCCTAAACGCCCATCATTGGCCCGGATGATGTGTTCCAGAAGCCATAGGAGATCATCATCTTTGATGAACTTGGCATACAGGCTGAGCAGAATGTCGTGGTTTACCCGGTAGAAATACTTGTGGATGTCAAGTTTTAGAACGTACTTCAGATCCGGGTTGTGCCTTAGCCAACCATACACCCTCGCCAGGGCCTTGTGCGTACCTTTACCGATTCGGCAAGCATAGCTGTCATGGATGTATTTGCGTTCAAGGATGGGGTTAATAGTCATGTAGATAGACCACTGCACCACCCTGTCTCGGAAAGGGAGGGCCATGATCAGCCGCTTTTTCGGTTCGTGGACGTAGAATTCACGGTATGGGCTTTGCCGATAGGTTTTCCAGATGAGTTCATTCTGAAGTTCGATCAGGTTATCTTCGAGTAGATTTTCAAACTGCTGCACCTCTGCCCGGTTGCGTTTCCC
>NZ_JBHGXH010000011.1:0-21233 GCF_041936445.1 Candidatus Darwinibacter acetoxidans
GATGAAGATCCTCGCTGGTATCTATAGTGCCGATCAAGGCGAGATCCTCATCCATGGTAAACCGGTGGTATTTCAGAATGCCAAGGATGCCGCTGAGCACGGCATATCCATTATGGGAGTCGCCGGCTTGGCACAGGCCAGCGGTCCGAGGTTCGGGCTGGTTGTCATGTCCACGGCTAGCGAGTCTTGGTTGGCAGTAAAGGCTGGCGCCGAAGATGCACTCGCAGAGGTGAACGGTACTCTGATCTACACCGGTCCATCGACTGATGCAGATATCCAGGGACAAATCGACCGCATTGATGATCTGATCAACGCGGAAGTGGATGCCATCCTGGTAACGCCTCTGAACCCAGATGCCTTAGTGGCTCCAGTACAACGGGCAATTGAGAGGGGCATCCCCACTATCGTAATCGACTCGGCCATCAACTGGGATGGAATGACCAGCTTTGTAGCCACGGATAACGTTGAAGGCGGCAGGATTGCCATGGAAGAGCTGGCCAAGCTCATTGGCTACAAAGGTAAAGTCGTCATCATCAACGGTCTGCCCGGCATCCCCAGCAACGACGCCCGCAATATTGGGGCTCAAGAAGTGGCAGAAAAGTATCCGGAAATAACTCTTCTGCCTATCCAGTATGGTGAAGACAAAATGGCTGGAATGCAGAACATGGAAAACATCCTGACTGCTCACCCCGACCTGGCCGGCGTTTTCGGCGGCTATGACAGGGGCGCCTTGGGTGCGGCGCAGGCCCTCATCAACCGGGGCTTGGAAGGCAAGGTCAAGTTTGTGGCGTACGACGCTAACCCCGATGAGATCGCCTACCTCGAACAAGGCATCATCGACGTCCTGCTCGTTCAGCAGCCCTATGAACAGGGAAGGATCGCCGTTGCACTCGCTCTTAAGGCCATGGCCGGCGAGGAAGTTCCCAAAGTAGTTCATTCGCCCCTGACCATCGTAACACGGGATAACATGAACGAGCCTGAGGTGCAGAAGGTTCTGTATCCGTTGCAGTAGTATGTTCCATGGAGGAGATGAGCAGTGGCACGCAGCGAAATGCCTCTAGGATTCATAGCATTTTGGAAGCACACCGATACGTGGTACGCGGAATCTGAGGCCAAAAAGGCAGAGTTTCAAAAAGAACTAGAGGGCATATTTGAGGAGTACAAAGACAAAGGCATAAAGATGTATGGCGAATTCGACTGCTGTTGGTCCTCTGAATGGCGCTACTTCACTTTCTGGGAAGTACCAAACCTGGAACTGCTGGAAGAACTCATGGCCAAATTGGCTGAAATAGGGGACATCAATATGTACCACAGTCAGCACCATTATGTAGGCAGGAAGGTCAAATAGGATTCGCCAGACGCGGCAAATCTGTGACGTAAGAAGGAAGAGGGTAAAGGGTAAACAGGGTCCCTTACCCTCTTCTCTTGCCGTGGATATCGCGTGGAAAAGCAAATCTCGCGATCAGCATTTGGGTCCAAAACTAGCTGGTGCCAAAAAAGGCCTAAGGAGGTTGTAAACATGAAGAAAGTGCTGCTGGTTGGTGAAAGCTGGGAAGTGTTTTCCATACACCTTAAGGGCTTTGATGCCTTCTTTACGACCAAATACGATGAGGGGGCCAAATGGCTCATCGAGGCGCTGGAGGAAGGCGGCTACCAGGTGGATTACATACCCAACCACCACGCCCCCAGTAGAGTGCCAACGGAGCTTTCTGAGCTACAGGAGTACAGCGTGGTGATCCTCAGCGATATCGGGGCCAACACCCTGCTGCTTCATCCCGATACTTTTGAACGCTCCTTAGCTACACCCAACCGCTTGAAGCTGTTCAGGGAATACGCGGAACAGGGCGGCGCCTTCGTGATGATCGGCGGCTACATGTCCTTCGCCGGCATCGACGGCAAGGGCAAATACAAGGACTCGCCTGTGGAGGAGATCCTGCCCGTTACCCTTTTGGCGCACGATGACCGGGTGGAGATCCCCGAAGGCATCAATCCTCAGGTGGTTCAGCCGGATCACCCTGTGGTTCAGGGCTTGGATGCCCAGTGGCCGATGCTTTTGGGCTACAACCAGGTCATCGCCAAGGAAGGGGCGGAAGTTTTGGCCGTGGCAGGCGAGGATCCCATTTTGGTGGTGGGTACCTACGGCCGGGGCAAGACCGCGGCCTTTACCTCGGACTGCGCTCCCCATTGGGGTTCCCCTGAGTTTGTGGAGTGGGGGCAGTACAACAAGCTCTGGCAGCAGCTGGTGGACTGGCTCACCAGTTAGATGGAGAGAGTCTGTGTGCGGAGTGCCACGCCTAGGGGGTTCCCCGGGCGTGGTTTTCACGTTTTCTATGCAAAGGTCTTTCTATGGCAAACGCGCTCGGGCTGGTCTCTTTACATCACAGTAGTGGCACGTTTTGTATCGATATACTTGTACGCGGAACCAGAAGGGGCGCTGGACCGTATTTTCCGGAAAGGATTGCATATGTAAGGAAGATCGACAGGTCTCCGTAGACCGTAGGATGCGTAAATACTTACGCAAGATGGCGGTCGTGATGGAGATGGAAAACATGTGGACGTGGCCATGGCCAAAGTGCAGGTGATCCAAAGCTTCGGCTCTCACCTGGTGTTGCTCAGTACAGAAGCCCTGGTTAGTGAGGAGCTGAGCATCATCCGCAGCCTGGACATACAGTATGTTGAGAAGTCGATGATCTCGCCATCTTTCTCCAGCGATGCTCATCGAGAATTGATCAAAGGAGTCAAACAGCCCGTTGTTGTGATGTCGGGCGTTTCGGATGACCCAGATATCTGCTGTGTGCTGGTGGACTCTTTCAAGGGTCTGCGCTAAGGCATGGATCATCTGTTGGCCCACGGCTATTCCAGGGTTGCCTGTGTGAACGGTCCGACTGTGCAGCGGTACAGGAAACCTATGGTTTGTGGACAGCTGTCTGGGGATCAAGATTTCCATCCTCAAGCACTACCCCTCGGACCATCCCTGGAGCAGCGATCTCTACGGCTCCCAGCAGAGTGTGCCGCTGCTGGAGGTGGAAATCGAGCCGGAGTCCTAGGTGGATCGGGCAGCAAGCCCCCCACAGTTAAGTTCACCTTAACTTCGGGGGGTTTTTGCTTCTCCGCTTAAAATTTCACATGGCAGGAGTTTTGAAAAAAGAGCGGTATTAGACCAATTACCTATAAAGTTAATTATTGACTCCTGAAGTCAGAGGGTTGGTGGGAACTGCCATGTTAAACTTGCGGATTTCTCAGAAGCTCTACGGTGTGATTGCCCTGCTCATTATCTGTATCGGCGTTTTGGGTGGTGTCTCCAGCAGCATGCTCAAGCAGGTGGCTGGCATCAACGATCAAGCTGCGGCGGCCCTGGCCCACGTGGCCATGCTGGATGAACTGGAGATCGCCCACTTAGACTGGGCCCTGGAGCTGGCCAATTCGCTCAACTTGGAACAGCCCTTTACCGGGCAGCTGGATCACACCAGGTGCGCCCTGGGCAGCTGGTACTACGCCTTCATCGAGTCAGCGGAGTTTGCCAGTCTCTCCCCAGAGCTGCAGGCGGCCTATGCTGCTTTAGCCGAGCCCCATGAGGCGCTGCACCGCTCCGCGGGGGAGATCAGCGGCTTGCTGGCAGCTGGCGGCTCCGCCTGGGAGGAAGCAAGGAGATCCTACGCGGAAACCACCCTGGTTCATCTCCAAGCCGTGCGTAGCGCTTTGGACCGGATCATTGTGCTGGTGCAGGCGGAGGCGGCGGCCCTGGAGCAAGAGGCGCAGGAGGTGGCCCGAACCTCCCAACTCATCACCTTGGTGATGATCGGCGTGGCGCTGGGTATCGCCCTGTTCCTGGGGGTTTTGACTGTACGTTCGGTCTGCCGTTCCCTGCGGCGCACGGTGGCCTTGGTCCAGGAGCTGAGCCAAGGCGGAGGAGATCTCACCCAGCGGCTGCCGGTTAGGGGCCGGGATGAACTGGCCAAGCTGGCCCAGGGCATGAACGATTTCATTGCCAAACTGCAGGAGATGATGATCAAGGTGGCCGCGGGATCTCTGGAGACAGCCACCGGCTCAGCCGAGGTGGCCGCGGCTGTGCAGGAGACCTCCGGCTCGGTGGCCATGGTGGCCGGCACCACCAACGAGTTCGCTTCTTCCATCCAGATCCTCAACCAGCAGACCCAGGAAATCGCGGAAAAGGCGCAGGAAGCTTTAGAGAAAACCACAGAAGGCAGCAGGCAGATCCAGCGGACCCTAGGCGTCATGGGGGAGATCGATACCTCCGTCTCCCAGCTGAGGGAGGACATCAGAGAGCTGGACGAGCAGTCCGATCGCATCCGCTCCATTGTGGGCATCATCACCGACATAGCTGAGCAGACCAACCTTCTGGCTTTGAATGCGGCCATCGAGGCAGCCCGCGCCGGGGAACACGGGCGTGGTTTTTCAGTTGTTTCGGAGGAAGTGAGGAAGCTGGCGGAAGAGTCCGCGGAGGCAGCCAGTGAAATCACTGAATTGATCGGGCGCATGCAGAGCATCGTCCGGGAAACGGTGGAAAAGAGCGAACGCAGCTCCCGGAAGGTGTCGGAGGGGAAGGAGACCACCACCGAGAGCGGCAGGATGTTCACGGAAGTGCAGAGCGTGATCCAGGAACTGTCAGGCGCCATCGATAAAGCGGCTCTCGCCATCAGCGAACTTTCCGCGGCTGGTGAAGAAATCGCGGCCGGCAGTGAACAGCAATCCGCTTCCCTGGAAGAAGTGGCCGCCTCCATGGACAAGATCGCTTCCGCCGCGGCCGAGCTGCAGAGGCTGGTGGAGTATTTCCGGGTCTAGCGACCTGCCCCGCAAGGCTCAGGAGGATCGGCCGAGGGGAGCTGGAATGATCCATAGAGGGAGAGGCTCAAGACCGAAGTAGGAGGATCCGGTAGATGGAAAGGGTAGGAATCGGCATTTTAGGTTCAGGTTTCATGGCCCAGACCCACGCCAAAGCGCTGGCTGAGAGGCCCGATGCGGAAATCCGCTGGATTTGCGGGCGTAATCCACAGAAGGTGAACGACTTGGCCGCCCAGGTTGGGGCCCGGGGCACCACTGATCTGGGGCAGCTCCTGGCTGATCCCCTGGTGGACGCCGTTGTGGTGTGTTATCCCACGGGGCTGCACAAAGAGATGACCATCCAGGCCCTGGAGGCGGGCAAGAAGGTGCTCTGCGAAAAGCCCATCGCGCTCACCCTGGAAGATGCCGAGGCGATGCTCCAGGCCGCCGCTGCAGCGGCCCGCCACGCCGGGGTTAGCGAGCCTGATCCCCAGCGCTTGGCCGCCCATTTTCTCATGATCGGGCATGTGCTCCGCTTCTGGCCGGAATATGAAAGGGTGCTGGAGCTCAAGGAAGAGGGAAAGCTCGGGGAGATCCGCGCCGTGGAGCTGGAGCGGCTCAGCACATCTCCCCAGTGGGCCAGCTGGTTTGCGGACCTGTCCCTCAGCGGCGGGATGGTGGTGGACCTCATGGTCCACGACTTTGACATGGCCTGTGCGCTTCTGGGCGTTCCCGAGAGCGTCAGCGCCTGGGGAGTGCCGGTGCCCGGCGGCGATTGGAAACACGTGCATGTGGTAATTACCTTCACCGGTGGTCAGCGGGCCCATGTGGTGGGCAGCCACTTGATGCCCCCCAGCTATCCGTTCACTTCCTTCCTCAGGGTTTTAGGCCAAAAGGCCGCGGCGGAATACCGCTTTGTGGCCGGGGGAGGAAGTGTGACCGATGAGGGAGGCGCACCCAACCGGCTGGTACTATACGGGGAAGAGGAACTGCAGCCAGAGGTTGCTGGCTTCGGAGAGGACCCCTACGCCCGGCAGCTGGCTTACTTCCTCGAATGGGTTCGCCGGGGCGGAGCTGTGGAACGGGGTACACCTTCCCAGGCGAAAACGGCGGTGGCCATCGCCCTGGCGGCGCGGGAAGCGCTGGCTTCCGGCTGCAGTGTCGAACTGGGGGGCCTTTTGTGAGGCTCGCCAAATAGTGTTTTTTGGCTGTAATCTAGAGGAGGATTCGCAAGGATTCCTCAAGAATTTTTAAGTATGGTTTTACTTGTGTTTAGCTTAGGGGGTGGTAGCAGAAAGCCAAGCCATGCTCTAGCTTTCTGGGTTGTACCTAGCTCAACAAGAGGAAAGGAGCTGCACAATGAAACGAATTGCTTTAGTGCTGGTACTTGCTGTTCTGTTCTCGTCGCTGGCCTTTGCCCAGCCGGCAGCGGCGAAGTTTAAGATCGGTGTTCTGGCTCCTGCTGTTACACATGGTTGGGTAGCGGCCGTGGCCTATCACGCGGAAAACCGCCTCAAGGAACTTGGCGATGAGGTGGAGTACAACATCCAAACCAGCAACAACGCTGAAGAGATGACGGCCCAGCTCGACGACCTGCTCACCTGGGGTGCCGATGCCATCGTGGCCTTCCCGCAGTGGACAGGTATGGAAGTGCCCATCCAAAGGGCCGTAGACTCTGGCGTGATTGTGGTCAACTTTGACATCGTCATCGATGTGGAAGGCATCTACAGGGTCACCGGCGACAACTACGACATGGGCGTGCAGGGTGCCCACTACATCGTGGAGAAAGTCGGTCCCGAGGCCATTGTGGTCATGCTGGAAGTACCCACTTCCGGTTCCGTATCTGAGCTGCGCAAAGCTGGCTTTTTGGACACCATCAAGGAAATCGCCCCTAACATGACCATCTATACCTATGCCACCAAGTTCACCGTGGAAGATGGCCTGAAGGACATGGCTGATATCCTGATGCGGCATCCCCGGATCGACGCAGTCTATTCCATGGACGATGAAACATCCATGGGCGCCATCCAGGCCATCAGGGAAGCTGGCCGCACCGACATTAAGGTGATCACCGGTGGCGGCGGCATGCAGGATTACTTCCTGATGATGCCTGAGAACGAGGACATCTGGATCCAGTCCGCGCTGTACAGCCCGGCCATGGTCAAGGATGCTGTTGACGTAGCTTTGGCTGTGCTCAAGGGCGAAGAGGTTGAGGCGGTTAAGGTTATCCCCACCACCATCGTGGACCGGACGAACTACAAAGACTTCATCGATCCCAGTTCGCCCTATTAATGCCTAAGGAATCCACTGCAAGGGGCGGCTTCGGCCTCCCCTTGCAGCTTGCTCAGTGCGCCATTTTGCCTTTGGATGTGATGCCATGATCGTGGAGATGAAAAACATCTACAAGTCATTCGGGAAAAACCAGGTCCTGAAGGACGTTTCCATCACCATCAACGGTGGTGAGATTTGTGCTTTAATCGGTGAGAACGGTGCCGGCAAATCCACCCTCATGAATATCCTGGGAGGGGTTTTGCCCGCAGATTCCGGCACCATTTATCTTGATGGCAAGCCCGTGCGGTTTGCCAATCCCGCGGAATCTCTCCGGGCGGGGATCGCCTTTATCCACCAGGAGCTCAATTTGATTAATGATCTGCCCGTGTATGAGAACATGTTCCTAGGGCGGGAGATCCGGAGCAGGTGGGGAAGGCTCGATCTGGAGACCATGGAGGAAAAGACGGCGGACATTTTCCGGCGCATGAACATCGAGCTGGATCCCCGGGCCATGGTGCGCGACTTAGATGCGTCCTACAAACAGATCGTGGAGATCTGCCGGGCCATCATGATGGATGCTTCCGTGATCATCATGGACGAGCCCACCACATCCTTGACGGAGCCGGAGATCAGGCGTGTATTCCAGATGATGGAAACGCTCCGGGATCAAGGAGTCGGCATCATCTTTATTTCCCACAAGCTGAATGAAGTTATGGATATCTGCGAGCGGTATATGGTTCTGCGGGACGGGGAGCTGGTGGCGGAAGGCGATGTGGCCGCAGTCACCACAGATGACCTGGCCCGCTTTATGGTGGGCCATGATGTCCGCACCGAACAGCTCACCCGTGAGGTGCGCATCGGCGAGGAAGTTTTGCGGGTGGAGAATCTCAACCACAGAACAGCTTTTCGCGGCATCAACTTCAGTGTGCGCCGCGGGGAGATCCTGGGCTTTACCGGGCTTTTAGGCGATGGCCGCAGTGAACTGTTCCAGGCCATTTTCGGTGCCGATGAAGTGCTCTCTGGAAGGGTTTGGCTGGACGGTCAAGAGGTGAAAATCCACAGCACCGAGCACGCCCTGGAACTGGGCATCGGCTACCTGCCCCGCAACCGCAAGGAGAATGCCATCATCAAAGATATGAACATCCTGGAAAACGCTTCGATAGTCACCTGGCCCCTGTTTGCCAAGCGGGGCGTGATTGATATAAATAGGCAGGAAGGTCTGTTTACCGAGCAGATCGACCGTCTGGGCATCAGGCTGCAGCGCATCACCGACAGCATCAACACCCTTTCCGGGGGCAATCAGCAGAAGGTGGTTTTGGCCAAGTGGCTGGCAGCCCGGCCCAAGGTGCTGATTTTGGATAACCCCACCCAGGGGGTTGATGTGGGGGCCAAGGAGGAGATCTACGATATTATCCTGGACCTGGCGGAACAGGGTCTGGCCATCATCGTCCTCTCCAGTGAGGCCCAGGAGATCATCCGGCTCTGCGACAGGGCTTTGGTCATGTACCAGGGACATATCCAAGGAGAAGTCTCGGGCGGCACCATGAACGAGCACGATATCATGAGACTTGCCACAGGCGGTGTCCTCAGTGCAAGTTAAAAGGCGGGTTGGAGCATGAAAGTGATGGAAACAGGCGAGAAAACAGGATTTGTAGGGCGTTTACGCCTGCGCTGGGCCAACGATTCCCATTTCGGCACCGTGCTGGTTCTGCTGGGTTTGATCATCCTGCAGACCCTGGTGCTGGGGTTTGACTACGATTCAGTGGGCCAGTGGTTCAGCGCCTGGGGGCGCAACTGGATCAACATCCTGCGCAACAATGCCGGGGTGGGGATCATTGCCCTGGGCATGACCTTTGTGATCATCACCGGCGGCATCGATCTTTCTGTGGGGTCCACGCTGGTGGCCATCGGGGCCGCCAGTATGATGATGCTGGATATAGGTCCCAAAGGCTTCCTAGGTAACCTGGGCATTACCGGCCTGCCCGCCTATGTCTTAACGGTGATCTTCGCCATGCTCATGGGCCTGGTGCTGGGGGCCTTGACGGGGCTTTTGATTACCAAGGGACGGATTGCCCCCTTCGTGGCCACCTTAGGCACCATGAAGATTCTGCGCAGCGTGACGCAGCACTTTATGCAAGGCTACAACCCCCGGGTGCCCCGGGAGTTCCTGCAGCTCGCCAATCTCCAGGTGGGCGGCTTGATGTTCATGCCCATCATCTACTGGCTGGCCATCGCGCTGATCCTGATCTACGTCTCCCAGCGCACCGTCTGGGGGCGCCAGGTGATTGCTGTGGGGTCCAATGAAAGGGCGGCCCAGCTTTCCGGTGTGAATGTGAACCGGGTGAAGGTGGGGGCCTACACCTTGACTGGGGTTCTGGTGGGCATTGCCTCCATCATCCAAGTGGCCCGCATCGGCACCATGGACTTCGCCAATGCGGGAAGCGGCTACGAGATGGATGCCATCGCCGCGGCAGTGGTGGGCGGCACCAGCATGCGCGGCGGTCGGGGCACCATCTTTGGCACCGTCTTGGGCATGCTCATTATTGCAGTTATGAACAACCTCTTGAATCTGTTTGGGGTTCCGCCCTTCCTGCGGGAAGCGGCCAAGGGCGTGATTGTCATTGCCTCCGTGCTCTTCCAGCGGAAAGAGAGTGCGTAGCGCAGCAAAGTCCAAAGCGCGGCCAAGAAGAGCCCCCGCCGGCTCGCCCAGGGAGCGAGCGGCGGGGGTCTTTAGCGAGGAGATGCACCATGGTACGGGATAAAGAGTTCTACCGGACGATGTTCAAAATCGCGCTGCCCATTGCCCTGCAGTCGCTGCTCAGCCTGCTGGTGGTGGTGGCGGACAACATTATGGTTTCCTTTACCCCAGATGGGGTTTTAGCCCAGGCCGCTGCTTCCCAGGTGAACAGCATCACCGCCTTGGTCACGGCGGCCCTCACGGGCCTTGTGGGCGGCTCTTCCGTTTTGATCGCCCAGTACTGGGGCAAAAAAGACATGGAGCGGATTAAGCAGGTCTTCGCGGTGGTGCTCTGGATCTGCCTCGGGGTGGCCTTGGTGATCGTGGCCGTCTTGAAGCTTTTCCCCGAAGCCATCATTGGCATCATCATCGCCAAGGAGGATGCCCAGATCACCGCGTTGGCCCTGACCTATTTGGGCATCATCTGCCTTTCCTACATCCCCTTCGCCCTTTCCAGCGCGCTGGTGGGAATGCTGCGCACCGTCGAAGTCGTGCGCATCACCATGTACATCGCCCTGTTCGCGCTGGTGGGGAATGTCAGTCTGAACTACATCTTCATTTTCGGCAAGCTGGGGCTGCCCCCGCTGGGCATTCGAGGCGCCGCCCTGGCCACGCTGCTCACCCGCCTGGGGGAGCTGGTCCTGGTCTTGGTTTACACCTTCAAGGTGCAGCGGCAGATCGCTCTAAAGCCCCGGGACTTTTTAGCGGTGGATCGCCAGATGCTCAAAGACTATGCCTTCTACGGACTGCCGGTGGGCCTCACTGATGCCCAGTGGGCCCTCATCGGCATGCTCAAGGCCGCCATTATCGGGCATTTGGGCGGCACCTTCATGGCTGCCAACAGTATCGCCACCTCCATGGGAGATCTGGGTACCTTGTTTGCCTTTGGCCTTGCTGGAGGCGCGGCGGTGGTGGTGGGAAAGGCGGTGGGCAGAGGTGATTACGCCGCGGCCAAGGAGTATTCCAAAACCATCGAGATCATGTTTTTCCTGATCGGCGTGATCATGGCCGGCGCGGTGTACCTGCTGCGGGTCCCGTTTGTGTCTTTGTACGGATCTAGTTCCGATCCGGAAGTGTTCACCCTCAGCGTGGAGATCATCGGTATTCTGGCCGTCACTTTGCTGGGCACCACTTACCATGCCAGCTGTTTTGTGGGGATCAACCGGGGCGCGGGCGACAGCCGCTTTGTGGCCCTGGTGGACATGATCTGCGGCTGGCTGATCGTGCTGCCCATGACCTTTTTGGCGGCCTTTGTCTGGCGCTGGCCCCTGCCCTTGGTGTTTTTGGCCACCCGCATCGACCAGTGCTTTAAGTGGATCATCGCCTTTTGGCGCCTGCGGGGCGATAAGTGGATTAAGAATGTAACAAGGGAATCTGCGGCCCTGTAAAGAAGTATTCCCAGGGCCTTTTGGGGCCCTTGGAACTTTGCGCAAAGAGACTATCACCAACAGAAAGGGGTTGCTTGATGAAGCTCGGTTTTCTTTCAGCGATTGTAGGCTTCATGAGTTTTGAGCAGGTGATTGACACCGCCAGCAGCCTGGGTTATAGGTGCGTGGAGCTGGCCTGCTGGCCGCGGGAGGAAGCGAGTCGCCGCTATGCGGGGGTGTCGCATCTGAACGTGGCGGAGCTGGATGACGCCCAAATCGCACAAATCCAGGACTACTGCCGGGCCAAAGGGGTGGAGATTTCTTCCCTGGGTTACTACCCCAACAACTTGGACGAAGATTTGGAGCGCCGCCGCTATTTCCACAATCATCTGTATACGGTCATCGAAGCTTCGGCTAGACTGGGCATCAACATGGTCACTACCTTTGTGGGGAGAATGCAGACCAAGACCATCGAGGAGAACTTCGAGGAGTTCGCCAAGGTCTGGCCAGCTATCATCAAGTTCGCCGAGGAGCGGGGGGTTAAGATCGCCATTGAGAACTGCCCCATGCTCTTTTCCCGGGATCAGTGGCCCGGCGGGCACAACATCGCCTCCACGCCGGCCAACTGGCGCAAGATGTTCGAGATCATCGACAGTCCCAACTTCGGTTTGAACTACGATCCTTCCCACTTCGTCTGGCAGCAGATGGATTACATCAAGCCCATTTACGAGTTTAAGGATAAGATCTTCCACATCCACCTCAAGGATACCCGCATCGAACGGGATCGGCTGAATGATGTGGGCATCATGGCCTATCCTTTGCAGTACATGACCGCGAAGATCCCCGGCCTGGGCGAGATCAACTGGGGCCGGTTCGTCTCCGCCCTGACGGATATCGGCTTTGACGGCCCAGCCTGCGTGGAGGTGGAAGACCGGGCGTTTGAGGACAGCGAAGAAAGCGTCCTCAAGAGCCTCAAGCTGAGCAAGAGATATCTGGAGCAGTTTATCATCTAAAGCGAAGTTCGCTAAGGAAATCTGTTTCGTAAGGAGGAGTGGGCTATGAAGAAGCTGAAAGTGGGGATTATCGGCTGTGGAGGTATCGCCAACCAGAAGCACATGCCAGCCCTGAAGGCGCTTTCTGAAGACTGCGAGATGGTGGCCTTCTGCGACATCATTGAAAGCCGCGCAGTAAAAGCCGCTGAACAGTTCGGGGTGCCGGGGGCCAGGGTGTACACCGATTACCGGGACCTGCTGCAGGAGGCGGAAATCGATGTGGTACATGTGCTCACACCCAACGTGAGCCACTGCCCCATAACGGTAGCTGCCTTCGAGGCGGGGAAGCATGTGATGTGTGAAAAGCCCATGGCGCACAATACGGAGGCGGCCCGGCAGATGCTGGATGCCTGGCGCAAATCGGGCAAGAAGTTCACCATTGCCTACCAGAACAGATTCCGGCCGGAGGTGCAGACCCTCTACCGTTCCTGCCGCAATGGGGAGCTGGGTGAAATCTACTTCGCCAAAGCCCATGCCGTCCGGCGGCGGGCCGTGCCCACCTGGGGGGTCTTCCAGAACAAAGCGGAACAGGGGGGCGGACCCCTCATCGATATCGGCACCCACGCGCTGGATATGACCCTCTGGATGATGGACAATTACGAAGTGGATTCGGTCACCGGTTCCGTCTTTTACAAGATGGCGGACCAGGTGGAGGGCAATATCTTCGGTCCTTGGGATCCGGCGACCTTTGAGGTGGAAGACTCGGCCTTCGGTTTCATCAAGATGAAAAACGGGGCCACCATCTTCCTGGAGGCCTCCTGGGTGCTGAACGTGGTGGAGTCCCGGGAAGCATCCACCACCCTGTGCGGTACGAAAGCGGGGGCGGAAATCCGCTCCGGCATGAGCTATCCCAAGCCTGAGCTGATCTACAACCGGGTGCTCCACGGCACACCCACAGATGAGCGCAATTCCTACATGGGCGATGTGGCCTACTTCGGCGGGGCGCAAGCTGGCGAGGGCGTGGCCGAGGCCCGGCAGTGGCTGGAGGCCATCAAGTACGATAGGGAACCCCTGGTCCAGCCGGAGCAGGCCTTTGTGGTCACCCAGATCTTGGATGCCATCTACCAGTCCCACGCGCTGGGTAAAGAGATCAAGTTCTAGCGGAGGATTTCACGCCGCCGACCCCAGGTCGGCGGCTTCCCCGCGGAGAATTACTTCTGAGGAAAGGGTGAGCTGCATGAGCAAACTGCCCGTGGGAATCCAGGTCTACAGCCTGCGGGACCTTTTAGAAGGCACCCCGGAGAATTTCAAACCGGTTATGGAGAAGCTCAAGGCCATGGGCTATGCGGGCGTGGAGCTCGCGGGCCTCTACGGCTTGGAGCCGGCCTACGTCCGGGATGTGCTGGGCCAGGTGGGTCTAGTTCCCGTGAGCGCCCATGTGCCTTTCGCGGATTTGCTGGGGGATCTGGACAGGGTGATCAGCGACTACAAGACCGTCGGGGTGGAATACATCGCGGTTCCCTATCTGGATCAGGAGCTTCGGCCCCTGGGGCCCAGGTATGGGGAGGCGCTTGCGGAAATCAAGCGTATCGGCCAGGCCTTGAGGCAAAATGGACTGAAGCTCATGTACCACAACCATGACTTCGAGTTTGTCCAGCTGCCGGACGGCACCTACGGCTTGGACGACATGTATGCCCAGATTGGCGCCGAAGATCTTTTGGTGCAGCTGGATACCTGCTGGGCGCATGTGGCGGGCATCGACCCCGCCGCCTACATCCGCCGATACGGTGAGCGCTGCGCCGTGGTGCACGTTAAGGATTACATCAAAACAGGCGACCCCAAAAACCTCTACGAGCTCATCGGCACAGAAGTTGAGAAAGAAGCAGGCGGCGAAGGGTTCTTCCAGTTCCGGCCGGTGGGTTTCGGCCAGATCTTCTGGGAACCCATCTTAGAGGCTATTCTGGCAGCAGGCAGCAAATGGATCATTGTGGAGCAGGACGAACACCACGGTTTGGGGAGCCTGGAGGCAGCCCGCCGCAGTAGGGAGTACCTGAAAATCCTGGGGTGGTAGCCGCAGGTTGACATAGGGAATTGCAGAGAGAAGGAGCAGGCATATGAGCAAGAAAGTGACAATCGCGGTTATTGGCGCAGGCAACCGGGGGAAGGCCTATGCGGCTTTTGCCAGCCAGCATCCTGCAGAGGTGCAGGTGGTGGCGGTGGCCGAGCCCCATGCCCTCCGCCGTCAGAGATTCGCCGAGGAGCACCAGATTCCTGGGGAAAACCAGTTTGCCAGCTGGGAAGAGCTGCTGGCCCGGCCGCGGCTGGCTGAGGGGATCATTATCGCTACGTTAGATGATCTGCATGTGGAACCGGCCCTGCAGGCCATGGAGGAAGGTTACACCATCCTTTTGGAAAAGCCCATCGCCCACACTTGGGAGGGTACCAGGCGCATTGCGGAAAAGGCCCGGGAAACAGGCGCCCGGGTGCTGGTCTGCCATGTGCTGCGCTACACCAACTTCTACCGCCAGCTGAAGAGCCTTTTGGACAGCGGGGTGGTGGGCGAACCCCGCCTGGTGGATCACCTGGAGAACATCGGCTACTGGCACTTTGCCCACAGCTATGTGCGGGGCAATTGGCGAAATACCCAGGTGGCCGCGCCCATTATCCTGGCCAAGACCTGCCACGACTTCGACCTTTTGTACTGGCTGTTTGGTGCCAAGTGCCAAACTATTTATTCCCAGGCCTCCCTGGTGCACTTCACCCAGGAGGCGAGACCCGCAGGCGCGGGTGAGCGCTGTTTGGACTGCAGCATTGAGCCCCAGTGCCCCTATTCCGCCAGGAAGATCTATATCAACGACAACGAGGGCTGGCCGGTATCGGTGATCACCGAAGATCTTTCCTTCGCGGGGCGGTACCGGGCCCTGGAGGAAGGGCCCTACGGCCGCTGCGTGTACAGCTGCGACAACAACGTACCCGATGTGCAGACGGTTTCCATGAGGTTAGATGGGAGCCTGGAGATCAACATGGCCCTGACCGCCTTTTCCAGCGAGATCAACCGCAGCACCCGCATCTACGGCACCCACGGGGAGCTGCACGCCGATTTCAGCACAGGGACCATCGAGATCCACCGCTTTGGCCAGGCTACGCAGGTGATCCAGGTGGAGCACAGCGCCAGCGGACACGGGGGAGGGGACTTCGGCCTCATGCAGGACTTTGCGCGCCTCCTGCGGGGAGAGGAGCTCTCCGATGGCCTCACCTACCTGGAGGATTCCCTGGAAAGCCACATGATGGCCTTTGCCGCTGAAAAGTCCAGACAGGAAAAGAGAGTCGTGGATCTTGGTGAGTGGCGAGCCTGGAGCTAAACCAGGAAGAGCCCCTGAACTGCGCAACGAAAAACGAGAGGCACTGCCCGATTTTGGCTCTGGGCAGTGCCTTTCCTCTATCCGATAGAGCGGCCCGCATAAATCCTTCCATTTTTGCTAATCAACGGGAGGAAATATGAAGGGCTTGTTGTATAATATCATTTGAAAACGTTTTCGTAGAGGTTTTCACAAAACGTGGTTCGTTCTGCCCCCGTGGAGGTGCACAGATTGGCAGCCAATCAAGTTACAGTAAGAGATGTGGCTCAAAAAGCTGGAGTTTCCATCAGCACCGTCTCCCGCGTGCTCACCGGCAGTGCCCGGGTCTCCCCTGAACTGCGCCAGCGGGTAATCGACGCGGTGGAAGAGCTGGGTTACCGTCCCAACGCTTTAGCCCGGGGACTGCGTATGCGGCGTACGGCGGTGATCGGCCTGCTCATACCGGACATCTCCAACCCCTTCTTTGGGCAGCTGGCCCGGGTGGTGGAAGATGCGGCCAACAACCGGGGGTATTCCATACTGCTCTGCAACAGTCAAAACAGCCGTGCCAGGGAAGTCCAGTATTTGGATCTCCTCCGCCAGCAGCAGGTGGACGGGGTCCTGGTGGTCACTTCTGGAGCCATGGGCGAGGAGCTGGAGGAGTTCTTCAAGCTCACGGGAGCCGCGGTGCTGGCTCTGGACCGGCGCATCCCCCAGTTCAAAGGCCCCTGGATCGGCGGAGACCCCTACCCAGGGGCGCGCCAGGCTGTTCAGCATCTTTTGGACTTGGGACACCGCAACATCGGCCTGGTGAGGGGTGTTGAGGGCAACATCAGCAGCGATGAACGCTACAAAGCCCTGAACAGGGCGTTGGTGGAGGCTGGCCTTCCCGAGGAGCGCTGGACCTGGGTGGGGGAATACACCTTGGAAACGGGGATTGCCGCCGGGCTGGCCCTGGCGGAGCTGCCTGCGCAAAAGCGCCCCACCGCGGTGATTGCCACCAGCGAATTCAGCGCCTACGGTCTCATTGAGGGAGTATCCCGCCACGGGATTTCCGTACCGGATCAGCTGTCTGTGGTGGGCTATGATAACACAGCCTTTGCCGAGGTCTTCCGGCCAGCCCTGACGGTGATCGCCCAGCCCATTGAGGAGATGGGCGAGCTGGCTGTGGACTTCATTCTGCGCATGATCAACAACGCCGAGCAGGACGAGCAGCTGCCCCCCGTGGCGCCAGTTGCTGGTATGAGGCCCCCCGCCGCGGTGAAAGAAGCGGTGGAAGATGCGGTCTTGCCCACCTACTTGGTGGTCCGGAGCAGTACCGCGCCAGCCCCCAGGGCAGAATTCGGTCAGTAGAAAGGAGCTGTTCCCATGGCCAAAGAGCTGCCTGCCGCAGAAGACAGCTGTGTTGTTCGTATGAAGGGCATCAGCAAGGCCTTCCCAGGAGTTCTGGCCCTGGATGGGGTGGACTTCGAGCTGAGGGCTGGCGAAGTTCATGCCCTGGTGGGGGAGAACGGAGCCGGGAAGAGCACCCTGTCTAAGATTTTAACCGGCGTGTACACCAAGGATGCCGGCGAGATCCAGGTGCGGGGCCAGTCGGTGGAAATCCAAACCCCCCTGGATGCGCAGCGCTTGGGCATCCGCATTATTCACCAGGAGTTCAATTTGATCAACAACATGACCATCATGGAGAACATGTTCCTGGAAACGCTGGGGAACAGACCGTGGGGGTTGGTCCCCTATGGCTGGATGCGCCGCAGAGCCCAGGAGGTTCTGCAGTGGCTGGGGCTGGACGTGTCCCCGGACACACTGGTCAGAGAGCTGAGCGTGGCGGAACAGCAAATGGTGGAGATTGCCGCGGCCCTGTCCAAGGACGCCGACGTGATCATCATGGATGAACCCACCGCTGCCCTCACCGATGCAGAAGTGGAGCGCCTCTTTGAGCTTATTCGCCGGCTGCGGGACCAGGGTACGGCCATCGTCTACATCTCCCACAAGCTGGAGGAAGTGATGGCCATCGCCGACCGGGCCACGGTGCTGCGGGATGGCCGCCTGGTGGGCACCAAGCCCATCGCCGAGCTGACCAGGGATGAGATCGTGCAGATGATGGTGGGCCGTCCCCTGCGCACCATGTATGTGCGCACCCGCAAACCAGACCAGGAGTTGGTGCTGGAGGTGGAAAACCTCACGGTGCCCGGGAAAGTCAAGGGTGTCTCCCTCACGGCGCACAAAGGGGAAGTGGTGGGTCTAACGGGCCTGATGGGTGCGGGACAGCATGATGTGCTCCGGGCGCTGTTTGGAGCTCTATCCGCAACAGGCGGCACCATCCGCCTGCGGGGCCGGGAAGTGGTGATCCGCTCCCCTTGGGATGCTATCAGAAACGGCATTGGCCTGCTCACGGAGAACCGCAAAGAGGAGGGCCTGGTGCTGCCCCTTTCGGTGATGTTCAACATAAGCCTGTCCTCTATGGACAAAATCACCCGCTTGGGGGTCATTGCCCACGGACGGGAACGGGGGCAAGCCGAGCATTATGTGCAGCAGCTGCGGATCCGCACCCCCGACGTGGAGCAGCAGGTGGAATACCTCTCCGGCGGCAACCAGCAGAAGGTGGTCCTGGCCAAGTGGCTGGCCACCGAACCGGAGATCATTCTCATGTCAGAGCCCACCCGGGGCATTGATGTGGGGGCCAAGGCAGAGGTGTACCGCTTAATCGATGAGCTGGCTGCCCAGGGCAAGGTCATTATCTTGGTATCCTCTGAGCTGCCGGAGATTATCAACTTGAGCGACCGGATTTATGTGATGTACGAGGGGCGGGTGGCAGCTGAACTCGATGCTACGCAGACGTCCCAAGAGGAAATCGGTATGTATGGAACGGGAGGATATACGCGATGAAAGCAGGCAAACGACTGGGCGTGGCTCCTCAGGATTTGATCAGGCGTTACGGTATGCTGCTGGTTCTGCTGGTTATGGTGGCCTTTGCTTCCCTTTTAAGCGACCGCTTTTTCACCACCGCTAATCTGCTCAATGTGACCCGCCAGGTGGCCATCAATGCGGTGCTGGCCGCGGGTATGACCATTGTCATTATCTCCGGCGGTATAGATCTCTCCATTGGATCGGTTGTGGCCATCTCTGGGGCATTGGGAGCGGGCCTGATGGCCGGTGGGGCCGGTTGGTTTGCAGGAGTGCTTGTCACCCTGCTGGTGGGCCTGGCTCTCGGCATCACCAACGGCCTGTTCATCGCCTACGGGCAGCTGCCTCCCTTCATCGTCACACTGGCCACCATGGCGCTGGCCAGGGGCTTTACCCAGGTGTACACCGGAGGGCGGGCCATCCATGTCACAAACCAAACTTTCCAGTGGTTTGGCCATGGTTACCTAGGTTCCATCCCCGTCCCGGTGATCATCATGGTTGTGGTTTACATCCTCGGCTATCTCTTCGTCAAGCACACAAAGCTGGGCCGCCTGGTCTATGCCGTGGGCGGCAATGAACAGGCCTGCCGCATGGCGGGCATCAGGGTGAATCGCGTTAAGGTGGCCATCTACGGCATTAACGGGCTTTTGGCCGGCTTGGTCGGGGTCATATTGACCGCCCGCCTGTTTTCCGCACAGCCCACCGCTGGCGTGTCTTACGAAATGGATGCCATCGCCGCGGTGATCTTAGGAGGCACCAGCCTGTCCGGTGGCAGGGGGAACATCGGGGGAACGATCATCGGAGCTTTGATCATTGGTGTTTTGGGCAACGTCTTTAACCTGCTCAATGTCTCTCCCTTCTACCAGGATGTGGCCAAGGGCCTGGTGATATTGGTGGCTGTCCTTCTCGATCGTTTGCTGCATGCCGGAGGACGTACTTTCCGAAAGGAGGTGGAATCCAGCGGAGATAAGCAGGGACCCAGTGCGGATCCAGCACAGACCGCACAAGTGTAGTGATAACCGTTAGCGAGGATAGCGAAACCTGAGCATGTCCATAAAAACCAAAGGAGGATGCTTCATGAGGAAGTCACTGCTTGTTGCCTTGAGTGTGCTGCTGACGCTGGCTCTAACCAGTGCGGCTGTATCGGCCTACACCATCGGCTTTGCCATTTCCACGCTGGATAACCCGTTTTTCGTTGACCTGAAGGATGGGGCAGAAGCCAAGGCTGCTGAACTCGGTGTCACCCTGCGCGTGCTCGATGCCCAGGACGACCCCGCGCGCCAGCTGGCGGGTATCGAGGATCTCATCGCCCGGGGCGTGGATCTGATTTTGGTGAACCCCACCGACTCGGCGGCGGTTGTACCAGCTATTCTAGCAGCTAATCGCGCCGGTATTCCCATTATCACAGTGGACCGCGCCGCCGAAGGCGGAGAAGTGGTAACCCACATCGCTTCCGACAACGTATTGGGCGGGCGCATGGCCGGCGAGTTCATAGCCGAGCTTTTGGGCGGCAAGGGCAAAGTTGTGGAACTGGAAGGCATTCCCGGCACCAACGCGGCCAGGGAGCGCGGCCAGGGCTTCAACGAGATCATTACTCAATACCCTGAGATCGAAGTTGTGGCCCGCCAGGAGGCCGGTTTCGACCGCGCCCGGGGCTTGACGGTCATGGAGAACATCCTGCAGGCGCAGCCGGAAATCGACGCTGTCTTCTGCCACAACGATGAAATGGCTCTGGGTGCCATCATCGCCATCGAAGCCGCCGGCAGAGCCGCTGAGATCCAGGTTGTCGGCTTTGACGCCACCGACGACGCCGTCAAGGCCGTGCAGGAAGGCCGCATGCTGGCCACCATCGCCCAGCAGCCCCGCCTCATGGGACAGCTGGGTGTAGAGTACGCCGTGAAGGTTCTGCAGGGTGAAGCGGTGGAGAAGTTCATTCCTGTAGCTCTGGAGCTTGTGAAGTAGGCGCGCTGAAGAGCCGGGAGTCAGGGGGAGCGGGGCCTGGAAGCCTTCCGGCGCCCCGCTTCCCATCAGTTGGGAACTGAAAGGAGGCACTTTATGAAGAAAACCGGAGTTCTGCATGCCCAGCTTTCCCGGATCATCGCCGCCATGGCCCACGGGGACATGCTGGTGATTGGCGACGCGGGCCTGCCCGTGCCCCCGGGGGTAGAGTTCGTGGATCTGGCCTTAAAGGAAGGCGTGCCGGGTTTTCTGGAAACAGTGGAAACGGTCTTGACTGAACTGCACGTGGAAGAAGCCATCATCGATACTGAGCAGGCAGAAGTTTCACCGCAGATGTATAAAGACTTCACGGCCATGTGGCCCCACGAGATTCCCTTGCGCACAGTTCCCCATAGCGAATTCCAGGAGCTGTGCAAGGGCGCCAAGGCGGTGGTCCGCACCGGCGAGTTTACTCCCTACAGCAACATCATCCTGGTGGCGGGTGTGCTGTTCTAGGCAGTATACCGGCCTGGGCACTGGACGAACGCTGGAAATCTCTCAGTTTCTTGGGCAGGAATTCCCAGGTTGGTATGGAATCATCCAATTCACCTAACGTATGTAACATCAGCCATTTGGGAGATTGGCAAAACACTGGGTGTTTCCCACCGCGATCGTCTCCAGGGCCTTGAACAAGATGGGCTCTGGGGCGCTGAGTTGGTGTAGGAGGGGATTCCCAGTATTAGGAGTGTTTGTGCATTCGAGGGAGGTGATGCGCTGGAGTCAGCCGTAGCTTTGTTCCGCCAAGAGTCTGAGCTGAAGAATAAATGCGAGGAGGATATGCCGTGAATAAGAAACTCGTAGTGGTTTTCAGTCTAGCTTTGGTTCTGCTGATGAGCACTGC
>NZ_JBHGXH010000012.1:0-1665 GCF_041936445.1 Candidatus Darwinibacter acetoxidans
GCAAGGCGGATGTCGAATCAGAGGTAGAATAATCCTTAGATGCCCTCAAATACCCCTGAGATTTTTTATATATGTTATGACTACTAATCATAATTATGCCTCGTGGAGATAATCAACTCACTAACGTTTTCGCGAACCTCCGCGACGTCACGCTCCAACGTCTCGACGTCTACCACGATCATGGCCATCCTGTGTTCTACGATTCCCGGTATTTCGCGCCGACCGTGAACCTATGGAATACCGTGCCGGTGATCTATGCGGACATCGAACCGGGGGCTCCTGTAAAACACCCTCGGTTCGAGGATGTTACGAACGGCACCCTCCCCCCGGAATACCGCGTGGTGGGGAATGTCAGCGGCACCCATATCCCGATCGCCGGCGAGCGGGTGCTGAAAGGGATCGTATCATTCTCAGACAAGGAGATGGAGCAGCTTGCGAACGCAGGCGACCTCTCTCTCTCAACCGGCCTTTCTTCTCCCGAGGCACCGGACGGCCGGAGGCGTGGAGCTACTCGGATCGCCGGACCGGTTACCCCGAATCACGTTCTTGTGTTCCGGCGAGGAGCGTGCCCGAACTGCTATCCGAACGACAACGGCGCGATGTTCCACAATTTGGAACGGGAGTTAGAAATGGATGATGAATCCAAAGGGATACTGAAGCGGATTGCTGACGCACTCAACAAGACATCAGACCCGCCGCAGCAGTATGTAAACGTCGCGGAACACGAGACACTCAAGAAAGATGTCACCGCGATGAAAGAAGCGATCACCGAACTGGTGAACCTGATAAAGACCGAGAAACCGCCGGAGAAGAAACCGGAACAGGCGCCGGATGCTGACCCGGAGAAGGAGAACCTCAAACAGGAACTCGCGACCCTGAAGGCCGCCCGGGCGAAGGAGAAGGCCGACGCTGCATGGACTACCATGAAAGCGAACCTTCCCGAAGGCTGGCTCGGTGAGAAGGAGGCCAAAACCCGGGAGGAGTTCGAGGCCGATCCGGTTGCGTTCTCGCTGAAGGTTATCGCGTTCAACAACACGAAGCCGGGCGAGAAGCAGGCTGAAGGGAACAACACGCCCCCTGGCAACTCCGGAGAAGAGCCCACCTCCGACGAGGTGGCGTTCAAAAACCTCGCATCTGAATTCGAGAAGAAATACGGGATCCGGGTGGTCTAAATGGCATACGACAAAGGCGAGATCTTCCTCGGTGCCAGGGTGCAGAAATTCAAGGCAACTGCCAACGTGCCGAAGGGTGCAGTCATCACAATCACTCCTGCAGCTGGCGTGCCAACCGGCGCGACCTGCGCAGAAGACGGTGCTGGCCCGTTCGCCGTCGCAATCGAGGCAGTAGAGGACGGCAAGATTGGCCGGGCGGCCACGAAGGGCGAAGTCGCGGTCGACTGTTCCGGGAACTGTTACACCGGCGCGGTCGTCACCGGAAGCGGCGGCAAGGTCAAGGCCTGTATTGCGGACCCGTCTGGAAACTACGTCAAACCGCTCGGCCGGATGACCGTCGGCGGCGCAAACGGCACCGTCGGGGTTGTCGACCTCGGAGGGTTCTGACATGACAAACGCAGGAATATTCGGAGAAATTCAGATCGTCGGCAACTGGGCGCAGAAGCGCATGATCATGCCGGTGCTCATGGCAACGCAGGAACAGACCACGCTC
>NZ_JBHGXH010000013.1:0-1409 GCF_041936445.1 Candidatus Darwinibacter acetoxidans
AAAAAGCGCCCTGCGCAGGCGCTCAAAAGTCATTCTTGCGGTTCTTTCGGATCTCCTCCCGCTTCTGCCGGATCTGCCGGTCTAGGTCGGCGGCTATGCCTGTAATGTCATCCTTGCCCCGTGGGTCGATGTAGTAGCCTAGCGCGCTAACAAAGCAGGAAAACATCTGCTTGCCGTCCTGCTCCCACGTTCGCTTATGGAAGAAACCGCTCAGGGGCCTTGTTACGTTGCGCCCCGCTCGGGCCGTTGCTAAGGCGAAGGCGTAAGCGTGCACGGCTTTGGCTATCCCGGCCACCTCTGCCGAAGGCAAACGGAAGACATTAGGTCCATCTGCTTCTAGTCGGCCAGTCTCCAGCAGGGCCACAACGTCCCGCATGAGGTCCCCTTCTACCGGAACGCCCTCTAGGACTATCTGCCGCGCCTGGGCTATCTGCTTCTGTCGAAAGCCCTGGGCTTGGAGGTAGCCTGCTGCCGCCACTTGCGCCGTCGCGTCCACCGGGTAATCAGCACGGTTCCCCTCAGTCCCCCCGCGATGATGAACATCGGGCGTAGGAAGCAGTCCTCGCTCAGTCCACTTCCGGGCCGTAACAGGGTTCAGTATAAGGTCAGGATATAGTCTTGTTGCTTGTTCGATAACCTCTTGTAGCGTCACTCCGTTCTCCTCCCAGGGCATTCCGATGTGTATAGGGTAGCGCCGCTTCCGTCGATACTCCCGTTGACGTTGCCCATACTCGATCAAGTCTGCTTCGGTAATTGCCATTGTCTCACCTCTCAAAAAGGGCAGACTGCTCCCGTTGAAGCGTGACCAATTGAGTCCCTATTGGGAGCATACCACGGCATAATTCGGCTTGTCAAGCCTTCCTCTCCCACGGCCATGGCCCCGGCCACGGATTCGGCCACAGCGGCCACGGGTCCAGGTTGTGCGGCTAACCGTCCAGAAACGGGCCTCCAGGGCCGCACAGGGCAGGAGTTTGCAGCCTGCCCCATAGGGCACATACCCCCCCAATAGTTGCGCCGGCCTACGTCGATTCTGGCAAGCCTCCTAGCAGGGCCTTTGTGGATTCCGTTCGTTCGGCTAGGATCTCATCCCGAATCCGTTCGGCCAGGGCCGCGCCCTCCTCCTCCGGCAACGCTTGCGGTCCAATGAAAAAGGCTATGGCCCAACTTGTCCCCCCACGTCCTGTAGTCCGTCACCGGGCTTCCCTCCGTAGTCCATAGAAGGGCAGAACGTAGTCTGCGACAGGCACAGCGCTTTCGATCTTGTCAGGATGATAGCCTTTGTAAGGGCTGAGGGCCTCCAGGTCAACGTTCCTGAAAGGAGCCACAGCGAAACAGCCTAACACCCCGTCAACCGTTTCAACGACTACAAGGTTCGCCAACTGCTTCAGATACCACGCATTGCGGATCTC
>NZ_JBHGXH010000014.1:0-4910 GCF_041936445.1 Candidatus Darwinibacter acetoxidans
AAGGCTGGGCAAGGGCTGGTCGATTTCGTCGGCGGCATGGTCAATGCCGTTTGGGGCTTCATCTCCGGCCTAGTTACCGGCATCGTGAACTTTTTCAAAAACCTCTACAACGCCCTGGTGGGACATTCCATCATCCCCGACCTAGTAAACGGGATCATCAGCTGGCTTAAAAAGCTACCCGGCAAAGCGTTGGAATTCGCCCGAAGCTTCGTCAGCAACATGACCAACACCATCAAGGCGCTGCCAGGCCGGGCCCTGCAGTGGGGCGCAGCCATCATCAGCTCGCTCTGGACCGGGATGCGAAATATTTTCGGCAGCCTGAGTGCGTGGTTCAGCAACAACGTTGTGGGACTGCTGAATAAGCTGAATCCCTTCACCCGCCATTCGCCGTCCCTTGTCGATCAAGTCTGGGCTGGCGCAAAAGAGATTGAGCAAGCATACCGCAGCATCAGGCTGCCGGAGCTTGCAGCGCTCCCTCTGCACGTAGCCCCGGCCGTAGCCTCATCTGGAACGGGAGCGCAACCCCTGGCCGCTCAAGACGTCAATCTCAACTTAAACTTCACCGGCCTCCCCGCCGGCACTGACGAGACCGCAATCAAGCAATTCCTCCTCCGTGCCCTTCGCGAGCCGGAGGTAGGGCGCACCATCGACGAAGCACTCTATGACAACTCCAGGAGCCGTCCGGCCCTGCAGGGGGGGATCTAATGTTTACCTTTAACGGCAGGCGAGCAGACGATCCGGACCTGGGCATCTTTCGCGTTCTGCGCGTATTCTTTCCGCTGCTTCCCGGCACCACGGACCGCCTCTTGAGCGTGCCTGGCATGGACGGTGCTCACGACTTCGGGCGTGACCTGCAGCCCTGCACGATCAAGGTGCAATTCGTGATGAAGCACGGCACGCCGGAAGAGCTTTTCAGCCACGCCCGGGAAGTTGCCGCCTGGCTGAATGTGGGCGAAGTCAAGCGCTTTATCTACGACTACGAACCGGACAAATACTACATGGCCAGGCCGCAAGGCATCATCGACTTTGACCGCCTGATGAACAAAATCGGGATCATCGAGGTAAACTTTATCGCACCCGACCCTTTTGCCTACGCCATGGAGACGAAAGTTGCCGACGTCTTCCCCGCTGTAAACGCCGGGACCGCACCTTGCCCGGCACTGATCACTGCGACCATGCCGGCAGCAGCTGACTTTTTGCGGGTTGAGGTGGCCGGAATCAGTGGCTATTTTTTGATTGACCGCGAACTTGACCAGGGCGACATCGTTACCATCGACACCGCCCGGCGCCTAGCCCTGATTAATGGCGTCGACGCACGCGTCTACGTGACCGCTGCGTCAACTTACCCTACCCTGCCGCCCGGCAAGTTTTCGTTCATCACGGAACCTGCGGGCGTGCCGCTCACCGTCGAATACTGCGAGAGGTGGATTTAGCTGATGGAGATGCTTTTATTTGACCGCGCACAAAAACAGATCGGACGCTTGCTGCCGGGTCTGGTGACACCGACAGAGATCGACGATCTGAACGGCGAACACCGCCTGATTTTTTCCTACCCATCCGACGCGGAGTGGGCGGAGCATATCAAGGAAAGCAATTTCGTGGCCTGCCAGGACATGGACCATAACTGGCAGCTTTACGAGATTACCGAAGTGCGCGACAGAATCGATACGGTCGAAGCCGTCTGCGACCACGCTTACTACGCCCTCGCAGGTATGGAGTTTATGAGCGGCGCGTGTGAGGGGTCAGCCCTGACCGCACTTACCCGGGTGCTTGCCGGCACCGGCTGGGAGCCGGGGATCGTGGAACCCCAAGCCAGCCGCACCGTGTCTTTTCAGCACGTGAGCCCCTGGACTGCCGTGGCGAAGATTGCCGATTACTGGGGCGGCGAGCTGCGCTTTCGCGTGGACATCAGTGGCGCCCGGATCGCGCACAAATACATCGATCTGCTCACCCGGCGCGGTGACGTTACCGGCAAACGCTTTGAGTTTGGCCGCGACATTCGGGACATCGACATCACTCTGAACCGCTCTGCGGTTGTGACCGCTCTCTACGGGTGGGGCCAGGGAGAGAGCATACCGGAAGACGGAGAAGAAACGGAGCGCCTGACCTTCGCCGATGTGGAATGGGTCAAAGGCGAGGGAGCGGAGCTCCATCCCGGCGGCCCGACATCTCCGGCGCCATGCGACAAGCCCCTGGGCCAGCTCTGGGTAGGCGACGACGCAGCCCGGCAGGCTTACGGACGCTACGATCCGGGGGTAGGAGATTTTAAGCACGTGTTCGGCGAGTACGACAGCCAGGCACAAAGCCCGCAGGCGCTTCTTTGGGAAACATGGCGGCAGCTCCAGAAGAGGAATGAACCTCTGGTGAACATCAAGGCGACGGTGGCGGACCTGGAGCAGATCCCCGGCTTTGAACATGAAAAAGTGCGCTTGGGCGACACTTGTTACATCATCCTGCCAGACATCTCACCGCTGGCCGCCCGGGTAATCCGCATTATGCGGCGGCGGAAAGATCCAGGGAGTACCGAAATTGAGCTAGGGAATTTCCGCCCGGTTCAGGGTGAGCGCATCAGCGACATCGAGCGGCGTGTGAAGCACGCTGACGGCAGGTCTGGTGTATGGGACCGGTCCCGTGTCATCAACCCCGACGGCACCCTTCCGGCCAGCGCCCTCGATGGCGTGATTGACGCGGTCCAGAACCAGATCAGGGCTGGTGGCGGTGAAGTAGTCATGGACGACGAGGGTTTCCGCGTGCTGGACACGGGCGATCCCGAGACAGCTCTGGGCAAGATCCATGCCGTGGCCAGGGATGGTGAGGCGGCTCTGGTCCTGGGCAAAAGGGACAGCCCGATAGATCCCTGGGAAGAGCGCGTGGGGATGACGTCAAGCGGCTTTCAGCTTCATGCCGAGGAGGTTGTGGCCGGCACCTTCACCGGCGACCGGCTGCACATTGGCCCAGGTGTGGGCTTCGACCCCGGCTACGACCCGCTTCAGGCCAACCAGGCCTTAAAATCCCTCGCCGACGGCACCTACACCGGCGGCACGCTTATCGACGGCACCACGCTCTATTCGCCAAACATCGTTGGCTTGAATATCCTTGGCATGACCGGCGAGTTTGACCATCTCTGGGCCGGAAACCGCCAGGGCGCCCATGTCGAGCTCGGCGAAGAGAGCGGCTTGCCCTTCGTGAGCCTGCACGATGACGCGGGCAACGTCATCACCGCGCTGACAAAACAAGGCATCATGATCGACCCCCGCGGCAAAATTAACCTGCCCTACCTCGTAACATCGAACCCGGACAACGCTGTTATCCGCACCGCGAATATAGCAGATCGCAGATTTTTAATGCTGCGGTCAGGCGAAGGTGAAGAGAACGGCGCCATGATTTACGTCTACAATGAAAATGATCCGACTTACCCCGGGCAGCTGCGGCTTTATTCGGGCGGCTCTATTACAGCAGTTCTTCGTTCGGATAACAGCGCGCGGTTCTACGGCGACGTGCAGGTGGATGGCTTGCTTTCTACAGCCGCATTCAGAACCAATACTGCCGGCAACTTGCTGGTCGATGGGACATTGTTTGCTTATGGCCCTATCTTGTGCGACGGTACAGAGCTTAGAATGCGTGGTAATTATCCTATCCGCTTTCCTTACTTCGGGTACGACATAAACCCTGCTGGAGCGCTGCGGGTAATCCGCGCAACTGGCCGCCGCTATATGATCTGGGATAGCCACGATGGTGGAGATGGGGCAAGGATTTTATTGTTCAGCAATTCGGATCCAACCTACCCCGGACAGATCAGGCTTTGCCCTGGGGACGGAAGCAGCGTGGGGCTGTTGCTTGATTCGGACAGATCGGTAAGGGCCTACGGCGACCTCCGCTACGACGGCGGGCTGTATCGGGGCAGCACGAGGGGCATCCCGGCGGCGGACATTCGGAACGGGGCGGTGACGAGAACAAAGGTAGCGACCGGGACGAGCAGTGCGAGCGGGAGTTTAGCTGTAAAAGGAGTCATATCCATCAGCATGGCAGACTATAGCTTTTTCCCCAACGTGTATTCAGAGGCTTCTGTTTTGCTTAGCGTAAATGCTCAGAATTATACCAGCACGGGAACAACAGGCCGGTTTTTACTTAGAAACGAAGGAACCGATCCACACAATTACGTTGTTCGATGGCGCTACATTGCAGCATAAGGGGGCCCATCAAAATGTTCTGCTGGGTAATAGCTGACAAAGATACCGGAGATATAGAACACTGCTATTATGATACCGGGCCGGGCGCGAGCGAAAGGCGGCAAGAATGGCTGCAGGGAGTGTGGCCCATTCGGCCCGAACTCATGCCGGAAAATCTCTTCGCGGCGGAAATTGCGGAAGATGATTTAATTGAAGCAATGGCTGATGAAAAAATAGGGCGATTCGCTGATGATAAAAACTTGCTTAAAATGGCTTTGCTGATGGATCAGGACCAAAAAGAATTTGACGCCAAAAGAGTCCGCGAAGAGTTCAAGGTATTTCAAGATAAACGGCGCAGCGCGGGTATAAAGGTTGTAGCCCGGACGGTTCGCGCAACGATCGAAGAAAACACTGGAAGAATTGTAGAAAACGCCATATAATTGGGACAGGGAGGTGATAATTTTGAAAAAGTTTCTTATTGCCCTGTCCGTTGCAATTTTAGTTGTAGGCATCCCGCTAATAGTGGGTGGCGAGCCGGAGTTTAGCCAAGAGGATATAAATGCTATGGTGCTGGAGCATGAGGACCGGATTGAGGCGCTTGAAGATCAAGTCGCCGGGTTGCTTGCGGAAAACGGCGACCTGGCGGCAGAGGTTGAGGCAAAGGATGCTGCCATACAGTCGTTGCAGGACGAAGTTCAAGATTTGCATGACGAAATATCGGATTTAGAAAGCAGGCTTCAC
>NZ_JBHGXH010000015.1:0-1060 GCF_041936445.1 Candidatus Darwinibacter acetoxidans
TCGACGGTTCTTGTGCCTGCAAAGCACAAAATGTGACCGCCCGGCTTTACGACTCGGCACACCTCCCTCCACACCGCAGGGCCAGGGACAAACGAGTCCCACTCCTTGCCCATGAATCCGCCACCACGGTGGTTGTAATCGTCACCAGCAAGCC
Source organism: Candidatus Darwinibacter acetoxidans (assembly GCF_041936445.1). NCBI lineage: Bacteria > Bacillati > Bacillota > Clostridia > Candidatus Darwinibacteriales > Candidatus Darwinibacteriaceae > Candidatus Darwinibacter > Candidatus Darwinibacter acetoxidans. The sequence continues at coordinate 155 of NZ_JBHGXH010000015.1, forward strand.
AATGACGCAACACTTCTTCGATGTCCGGCTCGCGGCTAAGTCCATACGGAGGATCGGTCACTACCGCATCCACTGAGTTATCGGGCATCGTGCGAAGCACTTCTAAGCAGTCCCCGTGAATTACTTGGTTAAGCATGCACGCGCCCCCCTTACCTAATGATTTGCAAATACTCTGTCCTATTCCACGCGCATTAAAAATGCGAGGCTTGGAATTCAACCACCATGTCCAGCGCCTCGGCATATCCGGCGATGTCAATCCTGTTATCACGTTTGGGTTTATTGCACTCCCGGCTAATTTTGACGCCGATCATGCAAAGTGCTACTTGCTCCGGAGTGACATCAACCCCCAGTATGGCCGACCATATCTTGGCCGTGCGGCTGAAGTCATGATAAGGGTGACCATAGTCCCCACCACGAACGCCGTGGACTAGTCGGTGTGCTTCGGCCAGGATGGAGTCCATCTTCTGCTGCTCTGCAGAGCCATCCAAATACTTGAGTTGCTCTTCAACATAGCTCATCGTGTTAACCTCCAGGAGTAAACATCATGAAGTTAACCTCATGAAGTTAACCTCACACTCTCACCTCAATCTTACGCTCGGCGCCGTTAAGAAGGACAATCGGCCTGACCAGCGCCGTGGGCCGCAGCCCCTTTACTGTCGGGTAACGTCCTCGCTTCTGATAGCTCCCAGTGTTCACGTAGTATCTGGTGCGCTCGTCCACCTTGTTGTTGCGGAGATCGGGTACATAGTAGCTGTCGGGAAAGACCATAGGTGTGTGGGTGTGGCTTATCATGTAAACGTCCGCCAAAACTATGTCTGCTAGGCGGTGCAAGTTCAGTGCCTTGCCGCCCATTAACCGACTATTAGTCCAGCCATGCGTGCAATAAATGGTGTAGACGAATGGCTT
>NZ_JBHGXH010000016.1:0-1356 GCF_041936445.1 Candidatus Darwinibacter acetoxidans
CGGTAAGCAGCTCGACGACTCCTTTTAAAAGACCAACGATAGTGGCGGCGCCAGGCCGGCGGACCAGCCCCGCCGCCAGGATGATCCAGAAAACATGCAGCCCGGCCACAAACTGGCCGGCGCCGAAGGGAACCCCGAAAAGGCGGTTCAGCAGATTCCCCAGGTAGCCGACATAGGTGCTCAGCACCCCGCCGATGCCGCTCAATACGGCCATAATCAGCAGATCGCGGGTGGCAAAGTAAATTCGCTTCCGGCTCGCGCTCTCCCTTACTTCCGCTTTCATCCTGATATTACCTCCATTCTAACCACCGTTTTTACCCACCGGCCTCCGGCCGATTCGTAAAGATGCCATCCCTGCCCTTCGGCTGAAGTAAGGGCACAGTCTTCATTGTCGTAAACCCCGTCTTCCGTGAAGAAGGCAATCCGGTAGCCATCCTGCCATTCCGGAACCATCTGGCCGTTGAACTCTACTGCCAGGGCCATGATTCCCTGGCGCTCTTCCCAGCCGGCGCTTTCCGGGTAAACATTTTCATAAGCAAATGCCTGGCTGTAACCATCCAGGGCATAGACCATCAGGATATCGCCGGGCTTCATCCCCCCGGTCTGCTCAATCAGCGTGCTCACTGGCACCCCCCGGTAAAGGCCTTCCCCGGCATAATTGCCAAACCGGTTCTGGAAAGAGAGTTCTTTTTCCAGGTTGGCTATGCGGTCCAGCTCTTCCAGCGTGTAAATGCAGTCTCCAGAAGGCCCGCTGACCACCAGCTCTTCCGGACGGGGCGGCGCCTCCACGGGCACCGGTTCAACCTGCAGCCCCTCTGCCGTCAGGCGGCAGAGAGTAAAGTGGTGGTAGCCCCCCTGGTCAGGCGGCGCGTAGAGGGAAGCCCCGCCGCCTCCGCTGATTACGTGGTGCACGCCGGAGAGGACCTGGTGATGGAACATGTGAATATGCCCTGAAAATACCGCCAGTGTCCTGCTGGAAGGGGCCGCAAGCAGATTAAGGAAGGCTTCCGCCTGACTGGGATCCAGAAAAGCATGATCTCCCTCCTTGCGGGGATCCAGGGGCGGCACATGGAGGAATATCAGTCCCGGCAAGCCGCCGTCCAGGGTTTCCTGCATCCACTCAAGCTGCGCCTCGCTGAGAGTCATCAATGCGCTGTCCATGAAAATAAAGCGGTAACCGGCATAATCAAAAAAGTAATCGCCCGTAGCCAGCCGGCTGCGGTAATAGTCAGCCCCCTCCCCCTTGATATCATGATTACCGGGGACAGTGTAATAAGGGCAGTTCAACTCCGCCATTGTCTCCTGGAAAGCGCGGTATTCCTCTTCCGTTCCTGAAGCCACCATGTCGCCCAGGCA
>NZ_JBHGXH010000017.1:0-1139 GCF_041936445.1 Candidatus Darwinibacter acetoxidans
GGCAAAGGGAGGCCCGCGAAAAGCAGGAGCGCATGAACCGGCTCTTTGAGAACTCTGGCCTGGGGCCGCGCTTCGGGCGCTGCAGCTTCGACACCTGGAAGCCGCTGCCCGGCACCGAGGCGGCCCACCGGACGGCAACCCTCTACGCCAAGAACCTGCGGGAGAACATCGCCAAAGGAAAAGGCTTTCTCACTTTCGGCCCGCCCGGCAACGGCAAGTCTCACCTGGCCGCCGCTATAACCCGCGAGGCCCTGGGCCGAGGTTATACCGCCGTCTTTGAGCGCGTTCCCCGGCTGCTTTCCCGGATCCGGGCGACCTACCGCGACGGATCGCTTGTAAGTGAAGGCGAGATCATGCGGGCGCTGACCCGGGCGGACCTGCTGGTCCTGGACGATGCGGGCGCCGAAAAGTGGACCGAATGGACGGAGCCGACACTCTACACCATCATCGACGAGCGCTACAGCTACGAGAGGGCGCTGATCATCACCACCAACAGCACCCTCGAAGAGTTGGAGCAGAAGATCGGCGATAGGGCGATGGATAGAGTGCTTGAAATGTGCGAGATCGTGGAGAACCGGGGCAAGAGCTACCGAAAAATGAAAGCGGAGGGGTTGATCAAGTGAAGCGCTGGCAATATCTTCTTTTCTCCACCGCCCTGGCCGTGATCGTCCTATCTGTCGGCACCGGTAGCTACCTGGCCATCGTCCGGCAGGAGCGGCTCGAAGCGCTGGAGCAGACGGAGCGGGACGCTGAGGCATACCTGGAGCAGCTTCGGGAGGTGAGAGAGCAGCTACGGGAAGCTGAAGAGCATCTGGAAGCGCTGGAAGATATGCTCCTCAACTTGCACCAGATGCAGCAGATTGCGGAACGGTCGGCTGCGCCACCGCGCGACGGCCGGATTACCCTGGCTACCATGCCGCTAACTACGCCCTCCGGCTTTACGGCGGAGCGCCTGGAGATGGCGCTTGCTGGAACTGCACTGGCCGGCCTGGGACAAACCTTCTATGGCGCCGAGAAAGCATGCGGCATAAACGCCGTCATCCTCGCCGCGATCTGCGCCCATGAATCGGGTTGGGGAACGTCAAAGCTGGCCCGGGAGAAGGGAAACCTTGCTGGCCTGGGTGCTTACGATGGCGCCG
>NZ_JBHGXH010000018.1:0-1321 GCF_041936445.1 Candidatus Darwinibacter acetoxidans
AAACGGCATCGCCCCCGGTGGCGTGCTGACAGACATTCCTCTTGTCATGCCGCCCTCCGATCCCTTCGGCTTTGAACGCACCAGCAGCCTTTTGACCCACTCCCCCAATATGGGTATGCCGGAGGATATCGCAAACGCCGCCCTGTTCCTGGCCAGCGATGAATCGAAGTTCGTAAACGGCGTCATCCTCACCTGCGACGGCGGCTGGACGACATTCTAAGAAACCTATGAGGTGGGACTAACATGACAAAGCAAGTATCGGTCATCACTGGCGGACATGGCGGCATGGGCAAAGCCATCGCGCGGGAGTTGGGCAAATCCAGCCTCCTGGTGCTTGCCGCAAGAAACGAGAAAAAACTTCTGGAAACACAAGCGGAGCTGGAGGAATATGGCTGCGAGATTCGTATTTTCCCGCTGGATATCCGGGACGAGTCCAAGGTCAAGGAGCTTGCCGACTTTGCAGCGTCTCTGGGCAATGTGGTAAACGTCATCCACACCTCGGGCGTATCCCCCGCCAACACCGGCACGGAGGATATCCTCACGATCAATGCTATGGGCACCATCTATCTCACGAATGCGTTTTACCCCATTCTGGCCGAAGGCGGTGTGCTAATCAATTTTGGTTCCGTGGCCGCCTACACCATCGAAGCTCCGGACGAGTGGTATGAGATATTTGACGAGTGCGAGGACGCGGGCTTCTATGACAAACTCAAGGAGCTGACAGCGCCCTTTCAGGATGACGAGTTTAGCTGCGCAGGCATAGCGTACACGATCTCCAAGCGCTTTGTAATATACTACACGCAGAAAAACACCGTGCGTTTCGCGAACAAAGGCTGCCGCATTTTATCTGTCTCCCCGGGATCCTACCTGACGCCTATGCATCAGGCGCTCATCGACAACCAGCCCGAAACCGCAGAAATGCAGAAAGAGTCCATCCCCTTCCGCCGTTGGGGCCATCCTTATGAGATTGCCGCGCTGACGGCATTTCTCTGCACTCCCGGCGCCGGCTTTATAAACGGCGTCGATATCCTTGCTGACGGCGGTCAGACCGCGAATACCTTTGTCAGCCAGCTTGGCGAGTAAACAGCCCCGGTCAGGCCCATTACGGCGCATCCAAGGCGGCGCTCACCTCCGCCACTCGGAACACCGCGTTCATGTATCTTGAGAAGCACATCCGTGTAAACGGCATCGCCCCCGGTGGCGTGCTGACAGACATTCCTCTTGTCATGCCGCCCTCCGATCCCTTCGGCTTTGAACGCACCAGCAGCCTTTTGACCCACTCCCCCAATATGGGTATGCCGGAGGATATCGCAAACGCCGC
>NZ_JBHGXH010000019.1:0-1927 GCF_041936445.1 Candidatus Darwinibacter acetoxidans
GTCTTCAATGAACCGCCCGGCGAGGATGTATCAATTACCGCAGATTACACCCAAGAAGTAACCGACCCCTGCGGCAATATACCCTTCGCCGTCAAAGCGGCCATCCTCCAGACAATCGCAAGCTACGTCGAGAACCGGGAAGCCGTGGCCGGGCGTGGTCATATCCCGCAGAAAATCCCCGGCACGGCGGAGGATCTGTTGTGGAAAACCCGTTACTTTTGGCATGAGGAGTTGAATCGCTGATGCCCGCCGGGACATACAACATCAGGATCACATTCGAGCGCGACGTCGGCACAGCCGATGCCGCCGGGCAGCACATCCCGGACTGGCAGCCGTTTAACCCTCCCCTTAAACGCTGGGGTAAAAGGATCGAAAGCCGGGGCCGGGCGTATTGGGCAGCGCAGCAGTCACAGGCCGAAGTGAGCGGCATAATCGAAGTGCTATACGACAGCGCCCTTCACGCCCTGCTTAAAGCCGACCGAACAAAAATCCGGGGCAAAATCGGCGACCGGGTGCTTTACGTCGAAGCCTTTGACGGCCCGAAGAACAAGGGCCGGACGCTGGATCTAATCGTGAGGGAACCGCAATGATAACCGTCAAGGTTACCGGCATGGACGCGCTCAAAAAAGAGATGAAGGCAATCACGGAGGAAATGAAAAGGGCCTGCGGAGAAGGCACCGATGCCTGCGCCGACCGCCTGGCCGCCATTGTGCGCCGCAACGCGCCGCGAGGGCCGACGGGCAATCTACAGCGGGCCGTCACCACCAAGAAGCTACCGGATAAGCCCTATTATCCCGCGGTGACTATGGTCGGCCTTGATTGCGGCATCGCCCCTCATCAACACCTGGTCGAATTCGGCACCGGCCCCCGGCAGCACGCCTCCGGCAAATCCGTCGGTGCAATGCCCGCTTCCGGCTTTTTTCGCAAATCAATCGACGAGGGTCGGCGGCAGATAGTTGGAACCATGCAAACTTATTGCCGTAAACCAATTGAAAGGCGGGGAGGTAGATGATTGAAATTGCGATCAGGGATTACCTGGTCACCATGGAAACCGCTGCGGCCGGGCGAATCGTCCCGCCGGATCTATTGCACACGGTAGACTTCCCCGCCATTACCTATCAGATCATATCGCCCCAGGGCCACCATGACATAAACGTGGATTTTCCCCGGGTGAACTTCACCGCCTGGGCGCCGTCATACCTGGCAGCCCGGACGTTGGCGATGGAGATCGAAGAACACCTGCGCCGGTATAAGGGAATTTTAAGCGGCCACCGCATAAAGCAGATCGTGCTTGAGCCTGGCCCCGGCGTGCTCCATGACCGGGAAGGCTACGACAAAGGCACCGGCAAAACCGGTTTATATTATGTTCCGCAAGATTTTAAAGTCATTTACGAAAGGAATGATTGAGCGTGAAGCAGACAACCGTGCAAGAATCACGGGCAATCCGTTTCGGCTCCGGCAAGGTCGAGGTCGGCGACAGCCTCGCTAATATGGTAGACCTCGGCGCCATGCGTGATGTGATGTTCGAGGAAACCTGGGAAAAGGTGCGCGTCATGAGCGACAACGCTGGCGAAATCGCCGTCGGCATCCGCAACCACCGCGCCGCCGTGCAAGGAAACTTGATGGAGATAGACCTGGAGAAGCTGCATCTGATCCGGGGCGGCCTGGATAACTACAGCACCGAGGGCGCAGGCACGGACGAAAAGACCGACACCGTCCTCTCTGGCGCCTGGGAATTTGACAAGCTGATCCTGTTCCAGCACCAGAGCTATGACGGCACAGTCCCGACCGGTATCACCGTCACCGGCAATGGTACGGCCTATACCCTGGATGACGACTACACGGTGGTCCAGGACAGCCAGGGCAGATGGGGTGTGCTGGTAGTAGACGGTACCGACAGCGACGAAGATCACAACCTGACAATCGT
>NZ_JBHGXH010000020.1:0-3133 GCF_041936445.1 Candidatus Darwinibacter acetoxidans
GAGGGCAATGTGCGAGCTGGCAAGGGCACGCGGCGGGCGGGAAGCCGGCCAAAATAAAAGGCCCCGGGCTTGCGTCCCGAGGCCGTCAAATTTTCCTTTAAAGCAGCTAAAGCGGTCTGTCGTCTCTTTCCGGGTGAGTCCTGGCAAACTCAAGCAGGGCGAGGCAGTTCCATGCGGCATGGGCCAGGTGGCTTATGCCCGTCTCTTCGTCTGCGTCCTCCCCTGCCCACCAGCTCCAGAGGTGCCTTTGAGCGGCCGCAAAAAGCCTCCCCCAATCAAGGCCCGCCTCCCAGTTCCTTTCCCCGTACTTTTCGGCACCGTACGAAAAGACACGGGCCAATTCCTTTAGGGCAAAGGGCGGGATGAGGTCGTATCTGAGCTTTCCCGCGTCGTCTTTTACGGCCTGGGTCATTCTTCGTCCCCTCTTACTATGGGCGTGTAAAGAAAGCAGGGCAGGCCCCAGGCGGGCACGTCATCGCCCACGACCTTGCAGAACTTCCCGCCCGACCTGTGCAGGCAGTTTCCGCACATGGCCTTAAGTTTGTCCGTCATAGCTCTTCGTCCTCGTCCGCCGTCTCAAAGTGGACTTTCAAGGGCCTGTTTTCCGCTCCACATGCCGGACACGTCCATGGAAAATGCGTCCCAAGCATGCATATATCCTCATCTTCGACCTTCGTCCCGCATTTGCTGCACTTCACGAACAAGAGCATCGCGATCACTTCCCTTCTTCAATTTCGCTTACCACAACTACCGTCCTTGACGCTGCCTTCGTCGGCACGATGACGACCTCGGATTCCAGCCTGTCTACCTGCGAGTCGTCGGACCACACGCCCGCCTCAGTCATGGCGTCAAATAAGACCTTAAAGCGGTTATCTATGTCCCACCTGCCCCGCGAGTGGGCAAAAAACCGCACGCGTATGGCTATGCGCCCTCGAAGCGGCCTGTCGTGGGGAACCTGAAGCAGTGCAAACATCGCCTCCCTCTTCCAGCTGCGGCCTGCCTTCGTGAGAAATATCCCGCCCCTCGAGTTTATGCCGTAGCAGCGCCAAAGTGATGGCGGCACTCCCGGGATTTCTGCCTCAAAAGTCTTTGCCCCGTCCGTTGTCATCATGGCAACCACCTAAAACAACCCCGCCTTGAAGATCGGCTTTTGCTCGCGCTCTCGCCTCACCGGCCTTGCCTGTCCCGTGAAGCTCATCGACTCACCGTCGTAGGCGAGCTCAAAAGACCGCCCAGCCACGCCCCGACGGGTCTTTGAGACAGTGGCGATGATGCGCGGCGCGCCGTAAGGTTCAAGGGGTGCGTCCTTAAACAAGTCTATTTGGGCGTTGGCCAATTCCTCGACGATGCCGCCGCCTTTGGCGCTGCCAGAAAACAGCGAGCCGGAGGCCTGTAGCTGCTTGCTTGCCCTTCCCATCTGCGACAGGAGGAGAAACATAATGCCGTACCTCTGGGCCATCTCCTTCAAAGTCGGCATGACCTCGTTTACGCAGTCGAGGTCCGACTGCCGCGGCTTACGCAGAAGCGTCAGGTAATCTACCGCCACGAGCGACGGCATGTAGGCCTCCACCTCGTTTTTCAAGTCGTCTATGGTCATGCGCTCGCATTTGCCCATCAGCTGCGCCGTCGGAGCCTCTGCCCCGTAGATCAAGAGCCTGTCGGCGTACCTTTCCCGTATCTTTTTCATCGCGCATTTAAAGCTTTCCGTCTCGTTTTTGACGTGCCAGCGCACGCGGTCGGCTGTAGCATGCATCTCGCGCTGAAGCAGCCTTTCGGCTATCACTTCGGGCGCCATGTCGAGGGAAAAAAGCATGGCCGTGCCGTTTGGGTTTGTTGTGAGGTACTGCTCGATCCCGGTGAGCATCAAAGACGATTTCATCGACCCTTGAGCGCCGACCAAGACCAGCAGTTCGCCCGGCAGCAGCCGGCCGAAGGAGTTGTCAAGCTCTTCGATGCCGAAGCCGAACTTGTCTGAGTCGTCCCACCTTCTGACCTCCTTTTTCAGCCGTTGGACGTAGGCGGTGGCTGTAAAATCAAGCCTGCCTGCCGACGCTACCTCACTGGTTATGGCCCGCGTTACGGCGCGCCTCAGGGCCTGCTCCGGCAGGGGAAAACCAACCCTGCCTATGATGTCTCGGACATAGGCGGCGATGTCGGGCGCCTTCAGGCCACGACCGTAAAGCCTTTTTGCCTCCGATTCGATCATCTGCTCGATGACGAACATGCCCTCTTCGTGAGGCATGGAACCCACGAGCTCACCCGTTACGGCGACCACGCGGGCGATGTGGTCGTCCTCGGATTCCGGCCTAATTTCGCTCTTTGGCGTGCCGCTTTCGTCCGCATCAGTCCAGCTCGTGTCCCATGTCGGGTCTTCCGCCGCTTCCGCCGTTCCCGTCTGGGCTGTCTCTGTGCGCATTTTATCTGCCACCGTCATGCCACCTCCTCCCTTTGCGCCTCTACGGCAGGCGCTATGTCAGGGTCTAAGCCCGACAACCAGCGGTCGAGGCGCGGCACGTACTGCGCTTCACGGCCTAAGACGACCTGCGCCCAGGCCTCGATGTTTGAAAGCCGCATATTTGCCCTGTCTCTGTCTGCCAGTATCTGAGGCGGGAAGACGGCAAAAAAGAGCCTCCTGGCTTCTTTTGCGTCGCCTATCCTGTCGGCGGGCCAGGCTGATGCGAGGTCGCGGAATAGTGCCTCGAGGCGGTCAGCCATGCCCTGGGGCAAACCGGAAGAAGCCGGTCCGTCGTGGTATTTGCCCTCAAGCACTTTGGCCATGTTGGTCGGGCAGATGAGCCAGTCAAAGTCGGCCGCCCAGTCGGTCTTACGTCCCATCAGAAAGTCGCTTTGACGGACCGACTCAAAGTAGCTCCGCCACCACTCTAAGCTTTGGCGGCTTTTGTCCTCGCGCCACCTGCTGCGGAGCTTCTTTTCTCGGCCGGCATTCCAGACCCTTACCGCGCGAAGCTCCGGCAAGACCTCGTGGTAGACGGCGACGATGTCTTTGTGCGGACAGGGCGGGACGGAGGCAGTTTTTTTGCCGCCCTCAGCGTCGGCAGCGTCAGCGATATCGTCGGCGTCAGCGTTTAAAGCGGTCAGGCCAACCGACCCGACAGGGCCGCCCATGGCGCTG
>NZ_JBHGXH010000021.1:0-15500 GCF_041936445.1 Candidatus Darwinibacter acetoxidans
CGGCCTCACCCTTGCGTTTTCGCCGGAATATCCCCCGAAAGTGCAATTGCAGCGCCCCCTCTCGCTGAGAAGCTCACCTCTTGGGCTTAGCCCCTCTTTTCCATGCTTTTCTCCATTTTTTGCTAAATGCCTGCCGCGCCGAATTGTGGAGTTCGGCTAGCAGGTCTCACCCGTGAGAAGTTGCGGCCTGTTCATCGCGTCACAACAGGGTAAACCTGGTAGCTACACAAAAGAAAGGTTCGCTTGCGCTATGTTCCAAGGCACCCCCTCGGCTTCCTCCAGACCCCACTGTTGCCAGTGGCGCCCTTGCCTGCTGGTTACCTTCCCGCTGGTTGGGCGGTAGGGTTTCTCTCAACCCATCGGCTCGGTAGACATGCCGGGCGCACCACGAAAGGAAGCACTCAGGCAGTGCTTCCCTTTGCTTAACTGGACTGATGGAGTTCCACAATCGTTACCCCGTGCCCACCTTGATTGGGCTCGGCGTAGCGGTACCCCCGCACATGGGGATGACCGGCTAGATACCGCTGGATGGCTTCCCCTAAAGTACCCGTCCCCTTGCCGTGGATCAGGCGCACCCGTCCAAGCGACGAGAGGAAAGCGTCATCCAGGTATTTATCCACCAAGGCCAGACCCTCCTCCACGGTTTTACCCCGCAAATCCAGCTCAGAGCTGATGTGGGAGCTCTTGGCCAGATGGGCCCGGCGGGTGCCCCCCACAGCTTTCCGCTCCTGGGGCTGGGATCCCTCGCTGCGCTCCAAGTCCTCCAGCTTCACGGTGATCTTCATGATGCCCACCTGCACCTGGACATCGCCGTCCGGGCCCGGCGGCTCCAGGACAAAGCCTGTCTGCCGCAGGCTTTTGATGCGCACTTCTTCTCCCCGCTTGAGGTCCTGGGGGCCTAGAGCCTTGGGCCTTTCCCGGCGCTGGCTGCGCAGCTCGGTACTGCGGGCCGTAAGGTGCTCCCGGTACTCCTTCACCCTTTCCTCCAACTCTTGGCGGCTCAGGCGTCGGGCTTCCCCCAGGATCTGGTTGATGTCGTTTTGGGCCTGCTCCACCAGGGCCAGCGCTTCCGCCCGGGCCTCTTCCAAGAGCTCCTCCCGGTTTTCAGCCAGTACCTGGAGCTTCTTTTCATATTGAGCCTTCAGCTCCTCGTACTCCCTGCGCAGCTGCTGGGCGGCCTGGCGGTCCGCCTCAGCTTGGCGGCGGCTCCTTTCCATCTCGGCGATCAAGTCCTCCACCTGCACATGCCCGGAAGAGAGCAGGGCCTGGCCACGCTCCACGATCTCAACCGGCAGCCCCAACCGCTTGGAAATGGCAAAGGCGTTGCTCTTGCCAGGGATACCGATGGATAGGCGGTACGTAGGCCTGAGGGTTTCCAGGTCAAACTCCACACTGGCGTTTTCCACGCCCTCATGGTTGTAGGCGTAGGTCTTCAGTTCCGAATAGTGGGTGGTGGCCACGGTATGCACTCCCCGGGTGCGCAGGTAATCCAAGATGGCCGTGGCCAAGGCTGCGCCTTCCGTGGGGTCAGTTCCCGCCCCTAGCTCATCCAGGAGCACCAGGGAATCGTCCTTGAGCTCTTTAAGGATCTGGACTATGGTGCTCATGTGGGAAGAGAAGGTGCTCAAGCTCTGTTCGATGCTCTGTTCATCGCCGATATCGGCGTAGATGCCCTGGAAAACAGGGAGGGTGGAGCCTGGCGCGGCCGGGATGTGCAATCCCGCCTGGGCCATGAGGCAGAACAGGCCCACTGTTTTCAGGGTGACCGTCTTGCCGCCGGTGTTGGGCCCGGTGATCACCAGAACATGAAAATCGCCACCCAGCCAGATGTCAATGGGCACCACTTCCCCGGTGAGCAGAGGATGCCTGCCCTGCTTGATATGGATCCGGCCCTCCCTGTTCAGCACCGGAGCCACGCCATCCACCGCCCGGCTGAAACGGGCTTTGGCGAAAATGCAGTCCAGTTCCGTCACCACCTGGAGGTTGTCCAGAAGAACCTGCGCCTGTTCCCCCACGGCTGAGCTCAACCGCCTTAGGATGCGCTCCACTTCCGCCTGTTCCTCCTGGGCGGCAATGCTCAGCTCATTGTTCAGCTCCACGGCAAAGGCCGGCTCCATGAACAAGGTGGCCCCGCTTCCGGACTGATCGTGGACGATCCCCTGGAATTTGCTGCGGAACTCGCTTTTCACCGGTACCACGTAGCGGCCGCTCCGCACTGTTATGATGGGTTCCTGGAGGACCTTCTGCATAGCCGGCGAATGGATCAGGTTTTCCAGGCGCTCTTTGAGGCGGTTGGCCAGCGTCCGCATTTTGCTGCGGATTCTCCCCAGCTCCGGCGAGGCCCAATCCCGCACCGTGCCATCATGATCTAAACAGCGCTCTATTTCTTCCCGCATGCCCTTGAGGGGCTGCAGCCTCTGGTGGAATTCAGCTAAGGGCCCCTCTTCTTCCGCTAAGTAGCGCTTGAGCTGGCCCACGCAGTAAAGAAGATCAGCCACGGCCAGCAGCTGCAGGGGATCCAAAACGCCCCCCAGGCGGGCCCGGCCCACCACGGCGCGAATATCACTTGCTCCACCGAAGGGGGGCTCTCCGTGCTTCCACAAAAGACGCACCCCTTCAGAGGTCAAGGTGAGGGAACTGACCACCTCGTTGAAATCGGTTGAGGGCTGGAGCTGGCCCATTAACTCCCGGCTCAAGGAAAAACTGGTGCGCTCCGCCACCAGCTCCCGCACTTTCAGCCATTCCAAAACCCTGAGGCTCTTTTCATTCATCCTGTGACACCACCTTACAGCACACCGCGAAAATAGTGGCCCTTCGTGAACTCACCCGGCAGCTCCACCTGCTCTCCCCGCAGCCCGCGCCTGTAGGCCGCCACCACTTGGCCGATCCAAGCTGGGTCTTTGGTGCGACCCTCGATGCGCAGGTAGCTGATGCCGCTGGCCTGCAGCTGCCCGATGTGGCCCAGGAGGGAAAGCTCCCGGGAGTTGAAAATGTGCATCCTGCACCAGCGATCGAACTTGACCGGAAAGACAAAACCTTTCTTGTCCCTGAGCTTGAGCTCTTGGTCCTGGCACTGCCCGCGGCAGCCCTGGTCCCGAAACCAACAGTGCTTGGTAATCATGGATTCTACGGGCCCGTGGGCCACAACCGCCACCTCCACTGGGGCATGCTGGCAGATCCGCTTGATCTCACTCAGCTTCAGCTCTAGGGAGGCGGTAACCAAAGAGGCGCCAGCTTCAGCCAGCTGCCAGGCAGTCCAAGAGTTAAACAGGTTAAAGGACCAGTCGGCGTGCACCGGCAGCCCCGGGAAGCGGTCCCGCAGGCTGCGCCAGGTTCCGAAATTACCCACAAGCACACCGTCAAAGGGCTGGCCCTGCAGCGCTCGCTCCAGCTCAGCCAGCATCTGGTTTTCCGTTATCCTTTCCAGATGGACAAACACCGGGACCTGCGCCTCCCGTCCCAGCTCCCAGGCTGGGGTAAGCTCAGTCAGCCAGTTGGAGTAAGCTCGGCTGTAGACCTGGCCGGAGAAGTAGATGATATCCGCACCGGCTCGCAGAGCCGCTTCCGTGCCAGCCAGATCGGAAACGGTCACCGCGATCTTGAGCTCCCCGGGCTGCCGCCGCATCGGAGCTAGTCCTTGGTGCTGGATTGGCATAGACTCCCTATGCCTATACCCTGCTAAACGCTCCCGCTCCCAAAGCGCGACCAGCTCCCGCCTGGCGCGGTTAAGCTCGCTTACGGGCAGGTGCAGACCTTCCCCCAGCTCCGCCCGGAACTCCACAATCTCCAGGGGATCATTGCCCAAGCGGAGGAGCTTCTCCCGGAGCAGTTCTTCCGTGAACCCGGCGCCCCGGGCAGGCTGCGCGGGGATGCTCCCCCGCAAGTCAGCCTGGACTCCATCCTCGTCCACTAGGGTCAGCTGCAGGCTGTGACCCAGGGCCACCTTGGCCCAGAGCCGGGCCTTCACCTTCCGCAGGGCCCGGGGTGAACTGTAGCTTGCCCTGGCGCTTCCGGTCCGCTGGGCTTTTTGGGGCGGATGATATGTAATGAGGTCAGTGGGCGTCCGGTCCTGGATATAAGCGGTGGTGAAACCCCGGTTGAACACCTCGGCCAGCTCCCCGCGGTCGAAGGGCCGGCCATCCAGGGCCGCCCGGTACGTGCGCACCACAACACCCACGTAATCGGGGCTCTTCAGCCGTCCCTCGATCTTTAAAGAAACGGCACCTGCCTCCTGCAGCTCCTGGAGGTAGTCGATGAGGCAGAGATCCCGCGGCGAAAGCACGTATTCCCCGGGAACCTCCAGGCCCAGGAGCTCATAGGGCTGCCGGCAGGGCTGGGCGCAGCGGCCCCGGTTGCCGCTGCGGCCTCCGATTAAGCTGCTCAGGAGGCACTGCCCCGAGTAGCAGATGCAGAGCGCACCGTGGACGAAAACCTCCAGCTCCAGACTGGTCCGCCGGCTGATCTGGGCAATGTCCGACAGGCCCAGTTCCCGGGCCAAGACGACCCTGCGCAAGCCCAGCTCCTCCGCGGCCTGCACATCTCCCGCATTGTGCAGAGTCATCTGGGTGCTCCCGTGCAGTTCCAAGGCGGGCAGCTCCTCCCGGGCCCGCCTGATCAGCCCCAGATCCTGGACTATGACCGCATCGGCCCCCCAGCGGTAAAGATCCCCAAGGTAGGCCAAAGCATCATCCAGCTCATCGTCGCGCAGCAGGGTGTTTACGGTGACATAGACCTTAACGCCCCGGATGTGGCAGTAGTCCAGGGCTGCCTGCAGTTCTTCCGCGGTAAAATTAGCCGCTGCAGCCCGGGCGCTGTAGGCTTTACCGCCTAGATAGACCGCATCGGCACCGTTTTCCACCGCGGCGCGCAGGGCCTCAAAGGATCCTGCGGGTGCCAATAACTCCACCGAAGTTCCTCCTTAGAACGACGCGAAATATTCATTGATGCCCATCAGCAGCGCCCGCGCCACCTCCAGCCGGTAGGTGGGCTGAGCTAAGCGCGCCGCTTCCTGCGCATTGCTCAAAAAGCCGATTTCCACCAAAGCCGCCGGCATGGTGGTGTTCCGCAGCACGTAGAAATTGCTGCGGCGCACGCCCAAGTCCACCGTATCCAGGTGGCGGGCCAGAGAGCGCTGCAGAGCCTCCGCCAGGGCCAAATCCTGGCTTTTGTAATAGTGAACAGACGTTCCAGAGACGCTGCTGTCGGCATGCCAGTCATTGTGCAGCGAGATGAAGATCTGGCCGCTGCTGCGGTTGGCGGCAGCCACCCGCACCGCCAGCTGGCCGTTCTCCTTTTCCGCATAGACGGTGCCCCAAGCTGGACTTTGGTCGCTGCTCCGGGTCATGATCACCTTGGCCCCGGCCCGTTCCAGCATGCCTTTGAGCTCCCAAGCGACGGCCAGCACGTTTTCAGCCTCGCTGGAGGGACCCACTCCCACTGTTCCCGGGTCGCCTCCGCCATGGCCGGGATCCAAAACGATCACTTTACCCTGCAGATACCGGGGGCCCGAGAGCAATTCCTGGCCACCGGGAGTGCGGGAACCGGTCAAGGTGGAAACCACAAACATCACCAGCATGAGCACTGTTGCCCAGAGGTGAGAATGCAAAACCAGCGTTTTACGCACAGCCTAACCCCCCTGCTAGAAGTCTTTCTAGCCAGGGGCTTTCCTTCCTCTAGGCAAGTTCCGGGGCTTATGGCAGGGAAGCGAAGCTGACCCAAGAAAACCCTGCTCTCGCAGGGTTCCAGCGCTGTTACGCTGAGTTGGCGGCCGGAAAGAGCCACGATGGCCGCTGGAGATCTTCCGGCCAGTAGTGATCTAAGTATTGGTAAACGTAGGGCAGCAGCAGATCGATCTGCTGCAGGACCACCGACTCGCTGAGCATGGCGTTGAGCACCGCGATATCCACGGCACTGGTGGCGATGAGCACAATCAGCACCACCGCCACCACCTTCAGCACCCCGAAAGCCGCTCCCCCCAGGTGATCCAGTATGGAAAAGGGAGTAAAGCTGATGGCCTTGGACCAAACATAGCCGAAGAAGGCTCCCAGCAGGCTGATGCCCAGCAGCAGGGCCACAAAAGAGATGGTCTGCGCCTGCCAAGTGGACAGCTCATAGTTGGCCATGAGCACCATAGCCAGGCTCTGGTAGCTGTGGTAGGCGACGATGATGGCCAGGATAGCCCCCATCAGGCTGAACAGCTCCCGGATGAGACCTTTCTTGAAACCTTTGAGGAGACCCAGGGCTAGGCATACCAAAACCACCAGGTCGATCCACTTCCCGATCATGCCAACCCTCCGCTCACTTGGCTTCTTCCATCAAAGCCAGCAGCTCCTCATGCTCTGCCCTAAGTTTTTCCAGCTCATTGAGGAGGTTGAGGGCGACTAAGATCGCTACCCGGTAACGAGGCAGCAGGGGATTGCTCTTCTGCACTTCTACCATACGTTCATTCACCGAAGCCGCCAGGGCCTTGATGTACTCCTCCGAAGCCTGACCTCTGACGATATGCTCTTCACCGAGGATCTGCACCCGCACCGACTTTACCTCTTGTGCCGTGCTCACGACCTATCCCTCCCCCTTCTCAATTCTACTCCCCTCGGCCATTTCCTCCTAGCGTCTTTCTGCGCCGAACCGCTCCCTCAAGCCCTGCAGACAGCGCTCCATAATGGCATTGATCTCCGCATCGGTGAGGGTGCGGTCACCCTGGAAGCGGAAGGCAAAGGCGACACTCTTCTTCCCAGCGGGGATGGGCGGTCCTGCGTAAACGTCGAAAACGGTGAGCACCTGCAGCAGGTCGCCGGCCAGCTCCCGCAAGGCAGCCAGCATTTCGCCAACGGGCTGCCCAGCATCGACCACCACCGCCAAATCCCGATCCACCGCGGGAAAGCGCGGCAGCGGCTTGAAGTAGGGTGTCTGCTTGAAGAGGGGCAGAAGCTCCTCCAGGCGGAACTCGGCAGCATAGGCCCTGCCCGGGACCTTGTAGTTGCGCAGAACTTGGGGATGGAGCTCGCCGAAAACGCCGATCGCGCTCCCTGCGTAGTGCAGGCTCATCTGGCGGCCGGGATGGAAGGAAGGATCCGTTCCCCTGCTCCAATCCAACTCACTCCAGGGCAGGAGCAGCTCCACCAGGCCCTTGAGGTCGTAAAAGTCAAACTCCCCATCGTCCATGGCCCAGTTTACGGCGGTGCGGCGGCCCCACAAGATCAAACCTAGCCGCAGTTCCTCCCTGGGCTGCTGAACCAAGGGCATTTCCGGCAGGTAGACAGCACCGATCTCAAAGAGGGCGGCCCGCTCCTGCTGCCGGCTGGCATTGAGGCCCACCGCTTCCAAAAGCCCGGGCAAAAGGCTCAGGCGCAGCACCGATAAATCTTCAGAAATGGGGTTCTGCAGCCGGATCATGGGCTCCTCCGCCCGCTGTAGGCGCTGGTAACAGTCGGGCCGCCCGAAGCTGTAGCTCAGGGCTTCCTGGAGACCAGCCCCCACCAAGACTTCCCGGAGATGCGCGACCAGGGCCAAACGCTGGCTCTGCCCCCCTGAGCTGGCTCGGTCCGGAGGCAGGGTGCTAGGAATATTTTCCAGCCCCCAGATGCGCACAACCTCTTCCACCAGGTCAGCCGGGAGCTCCACGTCGCGGCGGTGGGAAGGGACAGTTACCCTCAACAGATCAGGAGAAGGCTCCTCAATGCCAAACTCCAGAGAGCGCAAGATGCGGATAACATCCTGCCGGGGAACGGCGGTACCCAGCAGCCGCTCCACCTCCCTGAGCTCAAAGTCGATGACGGTCCGTTGGCCGTCAGCGGCATCCACATCAATGTGCCCGGCATAGATCTGGGCACCGGCCAGCCGCTGCAGAAGGTGCAGCGCCCTTCTGCTGGCCAAGATGGTTCCCTGGGGATCGATCCCCTTCTCGAAGCGGCTGGAGGACTCGGAGCTCAAACCTAAAGCCCGGGAGGTCCTGCGCACACTCAAGGGAGAAAAGTTGGCACTTTCCAGCAAAATGGTGGTGGTCTGGTCCGTTACCTCACTATCCTCACCGCCCATGATGCCAGCTATGCACTTGGGGGAGTGGGCATCGCAGATCACCAGCATTTCCGGGGTCAGCGCGCGCCTTTCGCCGTCCAGCGTCACGATCTCCTCCCCGGGCCGGGCGGTGCGGATCACCAGCCGCCCTTCCGCCAGTCGGGCGAAGTCAAAGGCGTGGAGGGGCTGGCCCGTCTCCAGCATCACGTAGTTGGTAATATCCACCACGTTGTTGATGGGCCGCATGCCCGCGGCCAGGAGACGCAGCTGCATCCAGAGGGGGGACTTGCCGATGCGTACCCCTTCCAGGAGGGCCGCGGTGTAGCGGGGACAGCGCTCCTGATCTTCCACCGTGACGCTGGTGCGCTCCGTGATGGGGACAGCCAACTCCTCATAGTCCAAGGCAGGCAGGCGCAGCTGGTTCCCTGTCAAGGCCGCGATCTCCCGGGCGATGCCGATGACGCTCATACAGTCGGGCCGGTTGGCATAGACCGAAACATCCAGGATCACATCGTCCAGTCCCAGAGCTTCCACCAGGGGCTGGCCGGGGGTAAGCTCAGGGGGCAGCACCCAGATGCCCGCGTGATCGTCACTGATGCCAAGTTCAGCCTGGGAGCAGATCATGCCCTGGGAGAGCACGCCCCGGATTTCCGTGGGTCTGATGGCCAGTCCCCCCGGCAGCACTGCTCCTTCCAAGGCCACGGGCACCGTCTGCCCAGCACCCACATTTGGGGCACCGCAGATGATGGAATAGGCGCCCTGTGCGCCCACGTCAACGGAGCACACCTTGAGGTTTTCTGCCCCGGGATGGTCTTGGACTTCCTGGACGAAGCCAACATAGACCCGCTCCAGATCGGGGGCCAGCGGCGTAATCCCTTCCACCTCTAGGCCGGCCATGGTCAGCCTTTCCGCCAACTCCGCCGGTTCCCAGGGAATCTCAACGTAATCCTGCAGCCATCTATAACTTACTAACATAGAAGTCCCCCCTGACTGCCGAACTGCGCTAGAAAACGTACATCGTTTTCGAAAAAGAGCCTAATGTCATTGACCCCGTATTTGAGCATGGCGATGCGTTCAACGCCCATGCCAAAAGCAAATCCACTTACCTCCTGGGGATCATAACCTACTCCCTTCAAAACCCTTGGATCCACCATTCCAGACCCGAGGATCTCCAGCCAGCCGGTGTCCTTGCACACCCGGCAGCCGGCTCCCCGGCAGATGATGCAGGAGACGTCCACCTCCGCACTGGGTTCTGTGAACGGGAAGTAGCTGGGGCGCAGGCGGATCTTGATGTCCGGTCCGAACATCCGCCGGGCAAAGAGCTCCAGGGTGCCCTTGAGATCGGCGAAGGTGATCCCCCGATCCACCACCAACCCCTCGATTTGATGGAACATGGGCGAATGGGTGATATCCGAATCGGCCCGGTACACCTTACCCGGGGCTAAGATGCGGATCGGGGGCTGCCTCTTCTCCATAACCCGGACCTGCACGGGAGAAGTTTGGCTCCGCAGAAGCAGCTCCTCCGTGATGAAAAAGGTGTCCTGTATATCCCGGGCGGGATGGTCCGGCGGGATATTGAGGGCTTCGAAGTTGTAGTAATCCCATTCCACTTCGGGCCCTTCCACAACCTCATAGCCCATGTACATGAAGATGGCCTTGGTCTCCTCAATGATGCGGGTTATGGGATGCACACTGCCCCGGGCAATGGTCCGTCCCGGCAGGGTCACATCAATGGTTTCCGCCTGCAGCCTGCGCTCTTCCTCCTCCCGGAAGAGCTGTTCCTCCCGCTGGTTCCAAGCGGCTTCCAGCTCATCCCGGAGTTCATTCACCAGCCGGCCGAATTTGGGCCGCTCTTCCGGCGGCAGCTGGCCGGTGCTGCGCAAAAGCAGCGTCAGTTCGCCCTTTTTGCCCAGGAACTTCACCCGCGCCTGCTCCAGCTCCTTGACACTGGCCGCCTGGGCACAGGCCGCCAAGGCACTCTTTCTAATCTCTTCCACTCTGTTCAACACTGCCACAACCTCCCTACACTGCACATTCGCCAGACAATGCTGCCGATAAAAAAAGACTTCTCACATCCCGCCAAGGGACGCAAGAAGTACGCGGTACCACCCTAGTTGGCCGCTTTTCAGCTGGCCCACTCAAATCCTGTAACGGAGGAATCCGGCTGGACCTACTGCTACTTCAGTCCGCAGCTTAGGAGCGAATTCAACCCACTTCCCATCCAGGAAGACTCGCAGCCTCTGGTCTTCCCTCTCTGTGGAGTCCATGGGTTTACTGGCCTCCCTCATCGCCTTTATCTATCAATGGAGCAAACCTTTGTTATACGCCAGGAGCTGTCTGTACAAAAGATACGCACTTACTGACCCTGTGGTTCGGAACATCTGCCACACAACCTGAGGTGTTAGCTTCACCAGTGACCCTCCCCACGCGCTTAGTAAGACATCGCTATTATAGCACAGAATCAGCCGAGGAACAACGGTGTTGGCGCAGGATCTCGTAAAGCAGCACCCCCGCTGCCACGGAAGCATTGAGCGACTCCACGGGCCCCACCAGGGGAATGCGTACCACCAGGTCTGCCCGCTGGCGGAAGCTGGGGTGCACGCCCCGGGCCTCATTGCCGATCACTACTGCCAAATTCTGGGGATAGGCCACCTGCCAAAAATCCTCCGCCTGCTCCAGGTCGGCTGCCACCAGGGCTGCTCCAGTCTTTTCCAAGAACGCCAACACCTCCTGCCGCTCCACAGGCCAGTTGGGCAGCTGAAAAATGGCTCCCATGCTGGCCCGCAGCACTTTGGGACTGTAGAGGTCCACAGAACCTTTCACCACAAACAAGCCCTGCACCCCCGCGCCCAGCGCGGTGCGCAGCAGGGCACCCATGTTTCCAGGATCCTGGATCTCATCGGCGATGACCAAAACTCCTGGGGCCGGCTGCGGCCAGCTGGGCTTGCGGGCTACGGCGACGACTCCCTGGGCCTGAACTGTGTCGGTGAGTTCCACCAGCACCCCTTCGCTGCAGGCAAAAAGCTGCACGCCCCGGGCCTCAGCGCGGCTAACCAGGACCTGCCCCCGGGGTGAAGCCAAGAGGCGCTCGGTGAAAAAGAGCTGTTCCACCGCGCCGGCGGCCAGGGCCTCCTCCACCAGGCGTACGCCTTCCACCAAAAACAGTCCCCGCTGTTCCCGGTATTTTCTCTGCCCCAGTTTCTTCGCTTCCCGAATCCGCTCATTCTGCCTGCTTACAATCTTCCCCCGTTCGGTCATATCCGCCTCCAGATAAAAAGACCGGGAGGTTAACCCACCCGGAATGCTTTTTCAAGCTACTGTTTAGCAATGGCCACCAGCTCGGCGAACGCGTCCTGATCGTGCACAGCCAGATCAGCAAGGACTTTGCGGTTCACTGCCACACCGTTTCTTTTAAGACCGGAGATGAACGTGCTGTAGGACATGCCGTTCATGCGGGCAGCTGCGTTGATCCGGGCGATCCACAATCTGCGGAAATCACGCTTTTTCGCCTTGCGATCACGGTAGGCATAGTTGCCGGACTTCATGACCGCCTGCTTAGCTACGCGGTATTTCTTGCTCTTATCACCATAATAGCCCTTGGCAAGCTTCAGGACTCTCTTGCGCCGCTGACGAGTGGCGGGACCACCTTTTACTCTAGGCATTGCTCTTTCCTCCTAATTAGACATCTATTTATACGGCAGAAGCTCTTGTACGCGCTTGGCGTCGGGCTGGCTCGCCACCATGGCAATTCTCAGTTGGCGTTTGCGCTTCGAGGACTTTTTCCCCAGCTTGTGTCTTCTGTTGGAACTGTTCTTGACAATCTTGCCTGTACCGGTCACTTTAAACCTCTTGGCTGCACCCCGGTGGGTCTTCATCTTCGGCACCCTGCACACCTCCTAATTATCTACTTCGACGTTTTCTGCCTTCTTCTTCTCCGTTTTTTGGCCATCGGTTCTAGGGGCTAGTACCGCGATCATCTGCCTACCTTCCAACTTGGGCGGGCGTTCAACAACGGCTATTTCCCGAAGCTGAGCAGCTAAATTCTCCAGTTTCGTCTTGGCCAGGTCCGCGTGGACGATCTCCCTGCCCCGGAAGCGAACCGCGACTTTCACCTTGTCGCCTGCCTTCAAAAACCGATCGGCTGCCCGCAGCTTCACTTCAAAATCGTGTTCGTCGATCTTGGGGCTCATGCGGATTTCCTTGACGTTGACAATCTTCTGCTTCTTCTTGGCAGCCTTATCACGCTTGCTCTGCTCATAGCGGTGCTTGCCATAATCCATAATGCGGCATACGGGAGGCCGGGCGTTTGGCGCCACTTCAACCAGGTCCAAACCCCTGTCCGCCGCAATATTCAGGGCCTCGCGCACACTCATGATCCCCAACTGTTCGCCGTTGGTATCGACAACACGCACCTCGCGAGCTCGAATCCCTTCGTTCACTCTTAGATCTTTGCTAATGGTGTCACCCCTCCAGTCTCATAGATGCAAAAAACGGATGGCTCCTGCCACCCGTACTCCCCACATTGTAGAGCTACATTCTCGCGGAAAAAACTCTCTTGAGGGTCTTAACCTTGAAGACACGTAGTCACAAGGTGAGAAGCGGTGGCTTCTGCTTAACTAACGGTTGAAGTATAACATAGTATTGTACTACCCGTCAAGAATTGGTACGAGAAAAAAGCAAAGGATCCAGGGATTGGGGCTGCAGCACCCCCCGGAAGAGATCACCCCGCGCCTGCACCCACTGGGGGACCGTCTTGATGGTGAAGTCCTCCGGCCGACACCATTCGAGATCAGACCAGCTCACAGGCGTGGATACCGTGGCGTAGGGTGTTGGCCGGGGGCTGTACACTCCCACCATGGTCTTACCGGGGCTGTTCTGCAGGTAATCCACATAGACACCCTGCCGCTTTTTCACCAGCCGCTCCAGGGTGATCTTCTCCGGATAGCGGCTCTTGAGGGCGACACCGATCTGGCGTACCAATTCCGAACTGAACTCGAAACTCGTCTCCGCCAAAGGCAAGTAGATGTGGATGCCCGTGGCTCCAGAGAGCTTGGGATAGCCCCTCAGACCAAGCTCTTCCAGGAGCTCCCGGGTAAACCTGGCCACCTCCACCGCGGCCTCAAATCCCAAGGGTGCGGTGGGATCCAGGTCGATAATAGCATAGCTGGGCACTTCTGGTCTAGTGGCCAAATAAGTTGATGGGTGAACCTCGAGGGCGCCGGAGTTGGCCAGCCAGATAATGGTGGCCAGGTCGTTAGCCACCACATAGCTCACCTCACCGATGGAGCAGACCTCAACCCAGGGCGGCGCCCCTGAGGGTACGTTCTTTTGGTAAAAGGAGCTGCCCTCCACCCCGTGGGGATAGCGGGTCACAGTCAGGGCCCGCCCCTGCCAGTGGGGCTGCAGATAGGGGTAGAGGCTGGCGTAATAACTGAGCAGATCCGCTTTGGTCAGCCCAGCCTTGGGCCAGAGCACCTTGTCCAGATTGGAAAGCACCACCTCTTTACCGGCGATCTGCACCACCTGACGGGAGTTCACAGCTGGTCACCTGTCCATTGGCATTCCTGCGGCCTTTTATCAAAGCGGAAGCGGAGAAACACCGGATGCCTCAGGCGCTTTTGAGCGGTGAGTTCCAAATACTCCACTTCCGCCACTAAATGGGGCTGAAACCAAACCCAAGAACCATCAGCAGGGGGAGGATTATCCACCGGGGGACGGTCCGTGTGCAGGAGGATTGAGGCTTGCTCCAGGAACTCCCGCTCCCGCAAACCGAGTCCGCTGCCGCAGCTGCCCAGATAAACCAGCCTGTCATCTGGGCAAAAGAGTCCCAGAGCCAAAGAACGCACCTGCCTACCCCGGAGCCGCAGCCCCACCACCACCGCGTCCAGAGTGCGCAGGATCTTGTGCTTGCGCCACCAGGGCGAGCGTTCCCCAGGGAGATAGGGGGACTGCCTGTGTTTGGAAATGATCCCCTCCCAACCGTGCTCCCGGGCACGCCGGAGGTTTTCCCCCAGGCTTCCCGGCAAAAGGGGTGAAAGCAGCAGTGGGCCCGCGCTCTCCACCAGTTCCTCCAAAAGCGCCCGGCGCCGCTGCCAAGGCTGGGGGCAGAGGTTTTCCCCCGCCAAGAAGAGCAGGTCAAAGGCAACATAGCAGATCATCCGGGCGGAACCGCTCTTCAGCAGGGAAAAATCCGCTTCTCCCCCGGGACGGAAAGCGACGATCTCACCATCGAGCACTGCCTGCCACTCTTTTTGCCCGAGGAAGCTGGCGATCTGGGGAAAGCGCCGGTTGAGGCTGTGCCCTCCCCGGCTTTCCAGAAGCACCTTACCCCCCTGGAGATAGGCCAGGGCGCGAAAGCCGTCCCACTTGATCTCGTGGATAAACCCCTCCTCCTCCCCCAGGGGTTCCTGCACCGGCAGCATGGGCCTAAACTCCCCCGGCTTCAATGGCGCACCTCGGGAGTATCCTTAGCCTGCTGCGCCTGGAGGGAGGCCTGTAGGGCAGCCAGCAGGTCCAAGGTGGGCCGGTCAGCTGCCGCAGGTTCCACCAGCACAACTTCCCGGCCCCGGATCTTGGCCTCGATGAGCTCCTGCAGCCCCAGGCGCCGTTCATCCTGGTAGTGTTCGGGCTGGAAGGGCTCGGTGAGACTCTCGATCAAGGATAAGGCCATCTGCAGCTCCCGTTCCTGTACAGGGACCCGGGCGGGCGCGAGCCTAGTGTGATCCCTGATTTCATCTGGGTAAAAGATGGTTTCCAAGGCCAACAGGGAACGATAGACCCGCACCACCGCCAGGGACGATTTGGAGCGGATGGTCATCTTGGCCACGGCGATCTTGCCCGAGCGGGCCAGGGCTTCCTGGAGCAGGGCATAGGCCTTCCCCCCTGTTTCCCCCGGTTCCAGGTAGTAAGTCTTGTCGTAGTAGATGGGGTCGATTTCCTCCAGCTCCACAAAGCGCAGAATGTCTATGGTGCGGGAGCTTTTCTCGGCGAAGCTTTCCAGTTCTTCGTCCTCGAAAATGACATAGCGTCCCGTTTCATACTGATAACCCCGGACGATTTCGCTGCTGTCCACCGCCCGTTCGCAGCTTGGGCACACCTTCTCGTATCTGATGGGGGTGTGGCAGAGGCTGTGCAGCTGGTTGAAGCGGATATCTTTATGCTCGGTGGCCGTGTACATCTTCACCGGAATATTCACCAGTCCAAAAGACAGGGAACCCTTCCACATGCTCCGCATGGGCCCACCTCTTTTTTGCTTTAGTTTGATTGTTCTCCAGCTGGCAACTTGTAGAATTAAGTGAAAGAAAAGCTCACGGCTCTCTGATACAATGTAAGGGTGCAAAACGAAATCATTGTTCAGGGAGGAGCCATGAGCTACGTTCATTGTACCAGAAGAAGAAGAAAAGGAAAACACCTGGATTACGCGGAACGGCAAGAGTTGGAATGGTTGGTTAGGGAGAACCATGAAGCGGCCAAGAGTAAGAGGA
>NZ_JBHGXH010000022.1:0-3184 GCF_041936445.1 Candidatus Darwinibacter acetoxidans
AAGCAGTGCACAGCGTTTCAGCATCGGGAATCTGGACGCGCTTTAGAAACAGGTTCATCGGGGATCGCGCCTTTTACAAGATGGCTCTGAGCCTGGTGGTCCCCGTAATCATCCAGAACACAGTAACCAGTTTTGTTAACCTGTTGGATAACGTGATGGTTGGTAACCTAGGGACAGCCCACTTGTCCGGTGTGGCCATTGCCAACCACCTCATGTTCGTCTTTAACGTGACCATTTTCGGAGCCCTGTCGGGGGCGGGGATTTACGGAGCGCAGTTTGCGGGAGCCAAGGACTGGCAGAGGTTCCGGGAAACCCTGCGGTTCCGGCTCTTGGTATCGGTGATCATCACCGCTCTGGCCATCTTCATTTTGACCGGCTGGCCAGTTCAGCTTCTCTCCCTGTACCTTCAAGGGGAAGGAGACCCGGCGGACAGCGCTGCCATGCTCAACTTTGGCCTGCAGTATCTGCGGATCATGCTCTGGGGGCTTTTGCCCTTTGCCCTGTCCCAAAGCTACAGCAGCGCGCTGCGGGATGCAGGTGAAACGGTCCTGCCCATGCGGGCCACTTTGGTCGCGGTCTTCACTAACCTGGTCTTCAACTATGTGCTCATCTTCGGCAAACTGGGCCTGCCAGCCCTGGGGGTGCAGGGAGCAGCCCTGGCCACGGTGATCAGCCGGTTGGCCGAGTTTTTCGTGGTTGCCGTGGTGGCCCACAAAAACATGGATCGCTTCTTCTTCTTGAACGGGCTCTACCGCTCGCTGCGTATCGGCAGGGATTTGACCAAGAACATCATGTTGAAGGGGATGCCCCTGTTGGTGAACGAGCTCCTCTGGTCCTCGGGTATGGTCACCATGACGCAGATCCTGTCCACCAAAGGCCTGGCGGTGGTGGGGGCGCTGAACATCGCGCAGACCTTCACCACCCTCTTTGGGGTGTTCTTCTTCTCCTTTGGCACCGCGGTGGCCATTGTGACCGGCCAGGCCCTGGGGGCAGGCGATGGGGAACTGGCCAAAGCCCAAGTGTGGAAACTCATGTTCTTTGCCGTGGCGGTGGCCGGCGCGCTGGGGGTGCTCCTTTCCATCAGCGCCGACTGGATTACGCAGATCTACCGAACCGAGGCGGAAGTGCGCAGCCTGGCTGCGGCTTTCATGAGGGCGACCGCGCTGTGCATGCCTTTCCAGGCCATTGCCAACTGCGCTTACTTCGCCATCCGCTCCGGGGGAAGGACGCTGCTCACCATGGCCTTCGACAGCATCTACGTCTGGGTATTCTGCGTACCATACACCTATGCTCTGGTTACCTTCACAGCCCTGGGGATCGAGAGTATCTACCCCCTCAGCCAGCTCCAGCATCCCCTGAAGGCGGTTATCAGCTTGGTGGCAGTGGGAAGTGGAATCTGGGCCAGAAACCTGGTGGGTGAAAAGACAGAATCTGCCCTAACCGACTAGGGAAGGAAAACTTGGGTGTTGTGGAAAAATGAAGAGCGCGGAGACACTTCCTTTGGCTGGATCTCCTGAGGGGGGAAAAGGTTTGCCCAGGATGAGATTGGCGGCCTGCGGAATCGACTGCAATGAGTGCGATATCTACAACGCAGCCCACGACAGGCAGGCCGCGGAAGCGCTGGTAAAGTGGTTTAAAAGCAGGGGGTGGATCGAGGAAAGGGCCGATGCACAGACTGTGATGGCCAAGGCCCCGTACTGTCAAGGCTGCTGGAACAAGACCGGCGTGCATTGGTGCGGCGATTGTCATCTGCTCAGCTGCTGCGAGGGGAAAAGGCTAGATCACTGCGGGGAATGTGCTGACTTCCCGTGCCAGGAGTACAAAGCTTGGATCAAGGACTATGAACATCACAAACGGGCCATGGAATACCTGCAGTCTTTGAGGCAGGGCTCGTAGAAATGGATCGAGGACCGCACTATGCGGTCCTCTTGACATTCGCGGTTCCTTTGACTCAGCCTACAACCATATCTTTCCCAGCGGTTTTGGCCTGCAGAAGCAGATCGTCCGCCCTGCGCAGAAGCGACTGCTTCGTATCGTTCTCCCTAGAAGCCGCCACGCCAAAGCTGCAGGTTATCTCTTGCAGGGAGGCGTTGCTGTTGATGGCCTGCCTGATCCGCTCCGCCACCCCCTGTGCTCGCCGCAAATCTGTATGCGGCAGAAGGATGGCGAACTCGTCGCCGCCCCAGCGGGCGAAAACGTCCGTCTCGCGGATATACTCCCTGACCACATCAGCCAAGTGTTGCAGCACGCTGTCACCTACAATATGGCCGTGGTGGTCATTGATCTCCTTGAAGTTGTCGATGTCAAACATGATCAGGGCAAAGGAGCTGCCATAGGTTTTGGAGTAGTGCAGCCATTCATCCAAAGCATCGTCGAACTTCTTGCGGTTATAGGCGCCGGTCAAGGGATCCTTGGACGAGAGGTCAAGCAGCTCCCTGTTGGCCAGGAAAGCCTTTCTTTTGGTGGTCTCCGTCCAACAGTAGTTGATATTGCAGTAGGTGAGCAGGATGGTCTGGTACGCAATGATCCTGAAAAACTGGGGAGCGGTTAAGCCCTCCAGCTTCTGGCTGGGGGAAGCAAAGAACGCCACGGTGAACACGAGGGAGATGATCTGGGAAATGGTTATCTTGTTGGGCAGGAGGTAGATCGCCAGGGTTATGACCATCAACCCCAAGACACTAAAGAAGTTGAGGGAATCATACTGCTTCAGGGTGAGCAGATAGACTATGGCCATTATGGCCTGGTAGAAGGTGATCATGACCCTTAAGTGCTTGGGCTTAGTGATGGTTTTGGCGAGGAGAAAGAGCAAGAGGGAGACCAGGATAAAGCCCAACCTTAGGGGCGCAACGGCGGCAAATAACGGGGTGTTGCGTTCAGTAATGTAGCTGTGCACAAGAAAAAGCCCAAGCGTGGAACCAAAGACAAGGGCTATGTAGGCAGTGAGCTTAGTTGATCTTGTCAGACTATCCGCCAAGTACTCGTCTTCCATAGACTTGTCCGTGAACTCCCCGAACAAGGAGATCCGGTATTGTCTCAAGTTATCCATCTCCACGACCCCTGCGTTTCCGACCCGGCAAGATCTCCCGCCGAGAGTTCTACAGTGTTATTGTAACACGAAATCAGCAAGAAAAGGAAGGTGTTACCATCGCTGGCAACACCAATCCGCGACAAACAGAAGACCGCC
>NZ_JBHGXH010000023.1:0-4839 GCF_041936445.1 Candidatus Darwinibacter acetoxidans
AAATAGTCCTCCAGTTCCTGGAGGACCTGGGCCGCCTCCTCCGGCGTGCGCTGGTCCACGATGGTGGGATCATCATGCACCAGGCGCTCTAACGCCAGGATGCGGTCTTCTATCTTATCCGACTGCATTAACTCCAGCGAATCCAGCTTGCCTGCCTTGAGGACCAGCTGGTCCTCGCCGTGCACCTCAGCTAAAATGGTCATAAGTGCTGCCACGTGCTTTTCCAGAGACAGCTGCTTGTTGCGCGACTGTGTTGTATCCAATGGGGATAACCCTCCAACTAAGTACTACCGCTATTCAGCCACAACATCCACCTGCACCTGAACATGCACTTTCGGATGGATCTTGACCGTCACCTTGTGCGTGCCCAAGCTCTTTATTGGCTCCTTGATCTCTATCTTCCTCTTGTCAATTTCTACCGCGAAGTGCCTGCGCAGCTGATCGGCGATCTCCTGGGGAGTGACGGAGCCAAACAGGCGGCCCGCCTCGCCCACCTTGGCCTTGATCTGCACCTTTTGGTCTTTGAGCTTCTCGCCGACTTTCTGGGCCTCTTTCAGCTCCCGCTCTGCTTTCGTGGCCTCCAACTGCTTTTGCTGGGCAGCGTGGCGCAGATTGCCGGCGCTGGCCTCCACGGCCAACCCCCGGGGCAAAAGGTAGTTGCGGCCGTAGCCTTCCGCCACCTCTACCACATCGCCCTTTTTGCCTAGATTCTTGACATCTGCCTGCAGTATTACCTTCATAACCACCCCGCCTTTCTAGTCTTCAGTATCGCTGCGGTCGTCCACCACTTCTGCCTCTTGGACATCTTCGGTGTCTTCCGTCTTTACTACTTCTGCTTTCCGCGCCATTAACCTGCGGAAGTCAAAAAACCCGTCGGCCACCGTAAGCAGCACCAGCAGCATGAGCACAAGCTGGGTCGTAAAGAGCAGGATGACAAACAAAACCCGCAGGAACGTGGGGGTCCTCCGCTGGTTGAAATAGAACCAGGCCAAGCTGAGGCCTGTGACCATATAGGCCGTGGATGAGAGGAAAAACAAGTTCACGCCCGCAAACTCCAGCCAGCGCGGCAGGTCCCAGAGGGCGGCCAGCTGGGTGAGGATCCAGCCCGCAAAGAAAAAGAGGGCACAGTAGGCGGGCAGCCGCCACTGGGTAAAGGGCTGGACCCAGGGCACCGTCTCGCCCATGCGCTTGAGCACCAGGCGGGAGACCGCCAGGTGCACAAAGGCCATGAACGCTGAAGAAAGGAGCAACAGTGCCGGCAGGCCGTTTCTAAAGAGGAACGGCACCAGCTCCAGCATGATCTCTAGATGGACCAAGGACTCCTCCGCAGCCCCCAGGCTCCGGGAGGTCTCTATGGCCTGCTCGATGCCCTGGATAAAGGAGTTCATCAGATCCGTGTACATGTTGCCGCCGATGACCAGGGCATAAAGGAGCATGTGCAGTCCGATGACCACCAGGTTGGCGAAAACAGCCACGCCCATGAGCTTGGCAAAGGACAGCTTCTCTTTCAGGGCCATGCCCACAGCCACGCCCACAAAACCCCAGATAATCACCGACAGGCCGGCAAAGACATGTCCGGCCACCAGGCCCGTCACCAGGGAAGCCACCAGGGCGGTGATTATCCCCCAGCGGAAGTCCTGGCGGAACACCAGAAGGATCAGGGGTACGGGCACGATCACGGCGGGGATGCCCAGGTATTCCCCGAGCAAGGTGAGCAAAACGGTGAGCGCTCCCAGCATAGCCCCTTCCGTCAATGAACGCGTCTTCATCTGGTCACCCTCTACTTGACATTCTAAAAAGGAGCAGCTGCGCTGCTCCCTTTCCCTTAGTCAACCGTATAAGGCATCAAGGCCATGAAACGAGCTCTTTTAATCGCCGTTGTCAGCTGTCTCTGATGCCGGGCACAGTTGCCCGTGATGCGCCGTGGAAGGATTTTCCCCCGCTCGGTCACATAGCGGCGCAGACGGCCGACTTCTTTGTAGTCGATCCGATCGATCTTATCGACGCAAAAAGAGCAGATCTTCCTTCTGCCTCGACGGCCTCTATCTCTAGCCATTTCTTCGCCTCCAAACCACTTTGATTAGAACGGAACGTCGTCAAATTCGGGTTCGGGCGGCCCTTCCACTGGCTCTTCGGAACCAAAATCCCTTGCACGATCCAGGAAGCGTACGGAATCGGCCACAACTTCCGCGGCCTTTCTCCTGATTCCATTTTGATCTTCATAGGAGCGAATCTGCAGGCGCCCTTCCACGGCTACGAGACGGCCCTTGGTCAGATGATTGGCGCAGATCTCGGCCTGCTTCCGCCAGGTTACGATGTCAATGAAATCAGCTTCCCGCTCGCCACTTTGGTTCAAAAAGGGGCGATCCACTGCAAGCGTGAAGTTGGTTACCGCGATCCCAGTTTGAGTGTAGCGCAGCTGTGGGTCGGCTACCAGTCGCCCGATGAGGATGATCCTATTCAACACCCGTCGTCACTCCTTTGCTCATTCTACGTCTCTTCGAACGAGCAGATAACGCACGACTTCATCGGTGATCTTGAGAATACGTTCGACCTCGGAAGTCGCTCCGCTTTCTGCTTTAAAATCGATCACCACGTAGAAGCCTTCGGTGTTTTTCTTGATCTCGTAAGCGAACCGGCGTTTCCCCCACTGGTCAACTTTTTCCACTTCGCCGCCCACACCTACGATCAGCTCTTTCGTCCGCTCAATCTGGGCCGTCAATGCTTCTTCGTCAAGCTGTGGGGAATAGATTACCATCAGCTCATACTCACGCACCGCAGCTTCACCTCCCCTCTGGACAAATGGCCCTAGGCTCCCGCCTAGAGCAAGGGCAGGTTTATTATACCACCGCACTAGATCGAAGTCAAACATTAGGGCCGCCTTAATCCAGGGGGAACTCTCGCTAGTTTTACAGCATAGCTAAGAATAGGATCTCCCAAACCCTTGTGGCGACGTGCTTTCAAGGGATTTTTTTATTGAAAATTTTGCCCTTTGGGGTATAGTAAAGTATGGGAATTTGTGGTATAATGTTAGTGCATAGACTCCCTCCCGGAGGTGTAGAACTTGAATCTCAAACAATCACGCAGAAAAGATGGACGGGTCTACCTCACCATTGAAAAGGCCTACCGCGATGAACGTGGCAGGCCGAGATCGAAAACCGTTTTGTCCCTGGGCTGGCTGGACGTTTTGGAAAAGCAGTACGATGACCCCATCGCCCACTTCAAAGAAGTGGCCAGGAAAATGACCGAAGAGGAGCAGGCAGATAACAAGGTCACGCTGCAGCTGGACATGAATGAAAGGCTGGAGCCCGCCACCGACAATGAGAAGAACTTCGGCTATGCGGCGATCCTGAAGATCTACCACGAATTGGGCCTGTACAGGTTCTTTAGAAACAAGGCCCGTCACCAGAATTTCAAGTTCAACACCAATTCCATCATGACTCTTTTGGTCATCTCCAGGCTGCTCTCTCCAGGCTCCAAGCGAAAAGCATTTCAAGAGAAGGACAGGTACTTCGAGCGGTTTGACTTCACCCAAGCGGATATCTATCGAGCACTGTCCCACTTCTCAGAGATCTCCAAGGAATGCCAAAGGCATATGCACACTCAGATCGAAGAAAAGTACGGCCGCAACACCAAGACCATCTACTATGATGTCACCAACTTCTACTTCGAAATCGATCATGAGGATGGGTTCCGCAGGTTTGGGTTTGAGAAAAACCGCCGGCCAGATCCGATTATCCAGATGGGGTTGGCTGTGGATGCAGACGGCATACCCCTTCATTTCGATCTTTTCCCAGGAAACACAGTGGACAAGCAGACGTTTCGCCCAGTCATAGGTGAAGTGCGCCGCAACTACGATACGGGCAGGATCATTGTGGTGGCTGACATGGGCATCAACACCGGCGACAACATCTACTATCTTCTCGGTGGGGACAAGGGGACGCGGTTCAATGGTTACGTCTTCAGCATGTCGGTTCGCCGCGGCACCAAGGAGCTGAAGGACTACATCTTATCCGAGGAAGGATATGTCGACAGCAACGGAAAGCCCGCTACCGCAGAGTGTGACTTCAAGATGAAGAGTAGAAGGGTCGCTCGGGAAATCAACGTCACCATGAAGAACGGAAGCAAGAAGAAGAAAACAATCTACGAAAAGCAGGTAGTCTTCTGGGGAAGGAAGTATGCGCAGCAAGCCAGGTCTGAGCGGGAGAAGGTCCTAAAGACGGCCCTTGATTTGGTAGCCAACCCCAAGAAGTACACCAAATCCACCTCTAGTGGCCCAGCCAAGTATGTGCGCAACATCGTCTTCGACGAGAAGACAGGCGAGATTCTGGAAGGGAAGGAACAGCTGAGCTTGGACATACAGAGGATTACTGAAGAGGAGAAGTATGATGGCTACTACTGCATAGCCACCAGCGAACTTGACCTAGCTGATCACGAGGTGATCGACATCTACCGGGGACTCTGGCAGATCGAAGAAACATTCCGCATTACGAAAGGCGTCCTGGAAACACGACCTGTGTATGTGTCTCTTGAGGATCACATCAACGCTCATTTTCTCAGCTGCTTCATCGCGCTGACCATTTTGCGGATCCTCCAGAAGAAGGTTGGACACATGTATCCCGCCGAGAGGATCGTCGATTGCCTCAAGAAGATCACCTGCAGCCTGGAGCAGGAGAACATCTACCTGTTTAAGTACAGAAGCCAGATTTCGGACGCTATCGGCGAGGCACTGGACATCGACTTCACCCGTAAGCGCCTGCGTCTTGGAGAGATCAAAAAAATCTTAGCGCAAGCCAAAAAGTGACGTTTTCCCCTACATGCCCGTGACATAAGAAAGCA
>NZ_JBHGXH010000024.1:0-1587 GCF_041936445.1 Candidatus Darwinibacter acetoxidans
CTCCTCGACTACTGCCGCTATAGTTACAATAACGCCAGCGAGTATTTTGAGGAGAACTTTGCCCGAGAAATTCTCCGCCTTCAGCTGCAGGTGGCCGCCAAGGAGCTGAGTGCAGATGGAGAGTCTTAGGCGGCAGGCGTATCGGGAGAAAATGCGGGAGCTGGGCAAGGTGCTCCGGCACAAGATCACTATCCAGAAAAAGACGACCTACATCGACGAGTGGGGCAACCAAGTTCGGAGTTGGGTTGACTGGAAGACGGTCTGGGCAGAAAGACGCAACCTCTGGGGGCAGGCATACTATGCGGCCAAGGCGCATGGAGAAGAAAACAAAGTCATCTTTGAGGTGCGCTACACTCCAGCATACGAAGAGTTAATTCACGCGGTTGACCAGTTTCAGGTTGTCTACAAGGGCATTGAGTACGAGATTAAGCACGTTGACGCTCTCAAAGACGGCGGGGCCTGGATCAGGTTGGAGTGCCTGGAGTGGCCGCCAGGGGAGGTGAGCGCTCATGGCGGTCATCAAAGTTGATGAGCTGGCTGGCGAAATCGTACTGGCCATCCAGGCGTACACAGAGGACGTTAGCGAAGCCATCGACCAGGCCGCCAGAGACACAGCAAAAGCCATGGCCAAAGACCTGCGGGAAACCTCGCCCAAAGACACGGGCGAGTACGCCAAAGGCTGGACGTACCGCAAGGAAGCTCCAGGAAGCTACCGGGTCTACAACAAGAAGAAGCCCCAACTTACCCACCTTTTGGAACACGGCCATGCCAAGGCCGGGGGCGGAAGAGTCGAGGGAATACCCCACATCAAGCCCGCCGAAGACCGCTATGTGCCGGAGTTTGAGAAGAAAGTGCAGCAGATCCTGGAGAGGGGTGGTTAGCGTTGACCTACCTGGACATCATCGCAGGGATGGCCAGCATAGGGCTGCCCTGCGCATATCACAAATGGGACGTTGCACCGCCGCTCCCCTACACGCTGATTGTGCACACGGATAATGAGGACTTGATGGCCGACAACCACAACTACTTCGACATAGGCAACTACCGCCTAGAGCTTTACACGGCTGGGAAGCACCCGCCAACTGAAAAAAGGGTTGAACAGTGGCTAAAAGACCACCGGATTCCCTACGGGAAGTCGGCGGTCTTTTTGAGTTCAGAGCGCATGTGGCTGATAGTCTATGAGATCCAACTGACGGAAAATCCGGCCGAAGAATTGCTTTACTTTTCCCTGCCCTTTTTCCCCGCTCAAACCATATGGCGTAAGCCGTACTAAATTACTACGTCTGGCTCCTGATCTTGGCAGGGGGAAGGTTGTTACAAGCCAAGGCAAATACCAACTATTAGGAGGGTAAACTGAATGAATAAGGTGAAATACGGACTTGAGGAAGTCCATGTTGCTTTTGTTGCTGACGATGACGAGGGGTGGGGGAAGCCCAGGCACATTCCGGGTGCAGTGAACCTCACCATGAACCCGGAGGGTAGCGAGAATACCTTCTACGCTGACAACACCAAGTACTGGGTGGAGACCTCCAACAACGGCTACAGCGGGACGCTGGAGATGGCCCTGGTGCCGGACGATGTTCTTGC
>NZ_JBHGXH010000025.1:0-2374 GCF_041936445.1 Candidatus Darwinibacter acetoxidans
CAGTGTAGCGAGTAGTTTCAATTTGCGTTTCTTCCATGTCGTCATCAGGGAGACCATCCTGCCAGGTAATATGGATCTCTTCCAGCTTCACTGCGTCCTTCACACCCTGCGCAGCTTCCAGTTCAGAGGCAAGCATCAGCGTTTTCTTTAGCGCCGGATCGAAGCGCAGCCTGATCCGGTTTACTTTAGCCAGCGGCGCCATCATCAGCCGGCGCAGTGCTGAGCCCGATTCGGCCAGGCCGGCCTTGAGCTGCCCGAAGGCTGCAGCGGAGGTTTCGGAGAGAGCATAAAACTGTTCCATCAGCACCTCGATTTCCTTAAAGGCCGCATCGAGCTGCCCTTCCCAGGTAACATACATTGGCGGCTGCTCACCCTGGCCAACCGGAAAATATTTGCCGCCGCCGCGGAAGGTCCACTGGCCGCTTTGGGGATCCTGTTCCAAGGCGCTGTCTGGACCGCACATGTTCGGATCGGCATGCTTGTCTAAAATCCGGCTTATCTGCGCCAGGCGAACCTCGAGCTCCTGCACGATGCTGTCAAGGTCCGAATAGTCATCAAGGCCCGCCAGCCGATCAGACGTGCTCAGGTTAAACACCGGAACCACCAGAAAATCATCAACGCCAGTCTGGACAACGCTTTCTTCGATTAACCCGGTGATATTGCCGGCGGCCATCTTGTGCAATCTAGTGGTAATGCGCCCTTTTTCGTGGATCTCGAGCTTCAGGTAGCGCTGCAATTTTGTCCCCCAGATCGATTGTTCCTCCTGCTCATAGTCCCAACCCAAAACATGAGCTGTGACATCCTTGACATTGTCCGGCGCTACCACCGGGAACCACACTAGCGGAGTCTGAGCCTCGACAATGGCCCGCTCATCATGGCGGATCTTGAAAAGACCAACACCAAAACGAGACACGTCAAGAGCCACTTCATAGGCGACGTTAAAAAGGTTATTCAACTCGATGAGCCGGGTAACCGCGTCCTGCTCGGCACTGCCCTCGTCACCCGCTTCAACCTGCGGGGGCTCGCCCAGAAGCAGATCAGCAAATAGAGTCGACAACCGCTTTGGCCAGTTAAGAATGATTTCCAGGGTAGCCTTTTGGTCGTCACGGAGTAACCGGATCCAGTCCTTAAAAACTTTATCATGCTTCCCCTCAAAGAGATCGCGGTTCTGCTTGTATAAAGAAATTCGCTCCAGCTCTGCCGGCGGTGGCCAAGGGGCACCCTCGCTTAGAAAGTTTAGGTTTGTAAGCAAGTCATCACTCCTTACCAGCCGGTGGGCTTGTCGATGGGGCCTACATGCCGCCTACCTGCCACAATGATCCCGGCATAGCTCGTCACATCCACCTGGTCATCGTATTCACCATTGGGGAACACCAGCAGCTCATCTTCGTAGTCGCCGAGCCAGGGCGCGCCCTGCAAAAAGTAAACCGTGCCAGCCTCCATCCGGGCCATCACCGGCAGCGCTCTTGTTTCTTTGTCCGTCTCAGCCTTTAAATCAAGCACCGGCAACCCCTTGCGCCGCAGTTCCTGGTAAAGCGTCAGGCCCATATTCTTGGTTTCGACACCTTGCAGGTTGGGATTCCAGCGCCGGTAACCCTGCTCAAACAGCTTCGGCTGATCCGGACCTTCAAGGCGCGTTCGAATGATATCCCGCAGCAGCAGGTCCCGGTTCGGCGTAACCAGCCAGGTCCCCAGGACAAAATAGTCCGCGCTGGTCTTGGTAGAGCCCGCCGGGTCACAGGTCTGGAAACACCAGCACCGGTTGAGGGGAACGCGCTTCCGTTCCTGTTCTTCCCCGGGTGTATGTAAGACAACGTGTTCATCATTAATCTCAAAATACCGGAACC
This sequence comes from Candidatus Darwinibacter acetoxidans, assembly GCF_041936445.1. Lineage (NCBI taxonomy): Bacteria > Bacillati > Bacillota > Clostridia > Candidatus Darwinibacteriales > Candidatus Darwinibacteriaceae > Candidatus Darwinibacter > Candidatus Darwinibacter acetoxidans. The sequence continues at coordinate 1,848 of NZ_JBHGXH010000025.1, forward strand.
AGGTGCGTTTAAATTTGTTACCCGCCGCCGGGGAAGGCTTCTGCTGGTAGAGAGCGCTCCAGAGATAGCTGCCAAGGGCTGTCTTTGTTGCCTCGAGCTCTTCTGTAGGATACCGCGCCGGCCAGAGTGCTTCGCCCGGAGACCGGCCAAGGACATCGCCTTCCTTTGCATACGCCGGTAAGTCAATAATTTCCCACTTTTCCCCGCCATCCTTCATGGCCTTTTCCAACTCGCCGGCTAAGTCTTTCTCATGCCACCTGGTCATAACCAAGATAATGGCACCGCCTGGGGCAAGCCGTGTTCGCAGAGTGGAGCGGTACCAGTTCAGCACCTTCTCTCGGATGGTCTCCGACGCCGCTTCTTCGTAGTTTTTGAAAGGATCGTCGATGATGGCCACATGGGCACCGCGGCCGGTGATAGGGCCGCCAACACCCGCGGCAACCAGGCCGCCGGTATGCCCCTCGATGCCCCAACGCCCTACAGCCCCGCTATCGCCGGCCAGCTGCAACCCCCAAAGCTTGGGCCCC
>NZ_JBHGXH010000026.1:0-1390 GCF_041936445.1 Candidatus Darwinibacter acetoxidans
TGAGCAGCAGCCTCGATCCCGCTGAACTGACCGAATGGTTGGAGAAAAGCGCCAGGCCGCGCCTTGAGGCGATTCCCGGCGTGGCCAGCATGATGGTTGAAGGCGGAGTGAAGAGAGATCTCTTTATCCGGCTTTTTCCCAATAGTGTTCAGGAATATGAACTTTCTTATGAGCAGGTCGCTAACATCCTGCGGGCCAGCTTGCTTAATCTCCCGGGTGGGAAAGTGGTGCTAGATGATCGCCAGATGCGCATCCGGCTGGTCGGGCGCTCACCGGACCTGGAGGAGATCCGCAGCCTGGTTGTCGGCTTTCAACTCGACGAAGAGGAATTAAAAAAGCTCATCGGGCGATCGGTGGATATAGATCTGAACCGCATGCTCTCGCAGACGCTGCCGTCCGGCGATAGCATGGAGATACCAATGCGCGAAATATACCTCAAGGATCTCACGCCGCGCATGGAAATAGATGAAGAAGGCAGGCTGACCATTGAGCCGGATCCGGAGCTGCTTAAAAAATACGGCATCAACCTGGAGCAGGTTGCCCGGGAGCTGCCCGAGAACTGGCCTGTAGCCATTGAGAAGGGCAAGATCATCGTAGACCTGCCGCCGGATGTAAGCGCGGAGCTGGAGGAGATCGGCAATACTCACCTGGTCAATATCCCTGATTTTGAGGCCTGGAAGGAACAGCTCAAGGGGCTGGAAAGCAAGATCAAGGGAGAACTGAACAGGGCTTCGCAGCAGCTGGAGAAGGCTATTGTCGACATGTCCATGGCCATGATCCTCTCTTCGGCGGGAGCCGGGGGCGGACCGGCCATACCGGAAGATGAGTTTCCCCTCATCCCCATCCGGCTGCAGGATATCGCCGAAGTGAATTTGGATCTGCACGAGGCATCCTCAATAAGCCGGATCAACCGGCATCCGAGCATCGGCTTCTACCTGCAGAAGGAAGGGGAATCCAACACGGTGGCGGTTTCACGCCAGGTGCACCGGGCACTGGACGAACTTGCCGCCGAATTCAATGAACTGGGCTACGATTTGAGCTTCAAGTATACCTTTGACCAGGCCAAGGAGATTGAAACCGCCCTCATGGACCTGGCCGTCTCGCTCTTGCTGGGCTCGCTGCTTGCCGTGGCTGTGCTGCTGCTCTTTTTAAGAGACTGGCGGATGATCCTGGTGATCGGGCTGACCATACCGGTAGCCGTGCTTTCGGCGTTTGCCCTGCTTTATTTCTCAGGTCTCTCCATAAACCTGATGACCCTGGGCGCCCTGGCCCTGGCCGCGGGGATGCTGGTGGATAACTCCATCGTGGTCAGCGAAAACATTTACCGGCACCTGCAGCTGGGCTCCACCTCCTTCGAAGCGGCAATAAAGGGGAGCAACGAGGTGGCCGG
>NZ_JBHGXH010000027.1:0-1636 GCF_041936445.1 Candidatus Darwinibacter acetoxidans
TCGATGTCAAGGCGGAGCTGGGCCTTCGCCTCGGAGAGGCTGACGGGCTCGGTGATGGGGGGAACTATGATCTTGAGAGCCATTTAATCACCCTCAATCTTCCTCAACTTCTTTCGGATACCAGGCACCGGCGAAAAAGATATACTTTTCAACGATGGTATTCGCGTCCGTCACCTTGTAATAAAGTGAACCTGGCAGCACTTTTTCAGTAGGCATATCGCTGCCGTCGCCGATGAAGCGCTGGATCTGTGTTATCTCCTGATGCGCCACATTACAGCACCCCTTTCGGGAGGTCGTTCTTTCTCAACTTCTTGCCTTCGTACTCATACCAGCCGCCGCCGATGTGGACCGCCTCGGGCTTGACCGCCCTTTCTGGCTCCAGGGGCCGGGTTGCCTTTTCGAGACGTGGAGGCTCGGCGTAGTCAGCAAAGCCACCGTCAACCAGGGCCGCTGCAGCTTTATCATCTACCGGGTAGGCCTGCCCCGGCTCCATGACGCCGTTAGGACCAGCGGAGAGGGTTCGCATTTTGATCAGTTTCATGGCGCGTCGGCCTTGATAACCTTCGCCAGCCGCAGGGCCGCCAGGATTGCATCAACCTTGTCAGCAACGGCCTGCAGTTCTGAGTCGGTGTATTCGGCAGCAGCGGTCAGATCCAGGTCTGCGATCGCGTCTTGGCTCTTAATCTGCAGCTCGCCGGAGTCGCCGTCGATCTCAAGAGATGTGTCGTCGACGCTCACCGCCAGGGGGTCGCCTGCGCCACCAGTCAGCCCAGCGCCCGCAACTGTGGCGGCCAGCTTGTCTTCATCCACGCCTGCATCTTTGATCTGCAGCTCGCCAGATTCGCTGTCGATTTCGAGGGTTTCGTCATCAGGCTCAACGACAACGTAGACATCGTCGCCGTCGTTTACCTCTGCGCCGGCCGCAACAGTGAGCTTGCCTTTGAGTAGCAGCTCGCCGCCAGCGTCCACAACCTGCCGGTCGCCGCCTTCGTCTTTGTAGACCTTTGTGATGTAGGTCATTTCGCACCTCCAAAAAATGATAGGGCGACCGCGAGGGCCGCCCCTGTTCTTACACGCTTGCCGCGGGGCTTACCGCCAGCTCGGCGTAGTCCTCGGGCTTCACGCGGCCGCTGTAAAGGATCGCGTAGATGCAGCCCGTCGCGGTGGACGCACCCCTTACGATGCTGGCCCGCAGATACTTGCCCAGCTTCTCCTGCGGCCGGTAGACATCGACAAAGGCGACGTCGCCGTTCTCCGCGGTGACCATCTTCGCCCCCTCGAGGGTGGACTTGGTCGCGAAGTTTTCAGCGGTGCTCTGCTCGACCTGCAGGTAGTTCCCGGCGTTGGCTGTGGCGATAGTGCCGAAAAACATCACGCCTTCGTAGCCGGAGAGATCCACGGCGTCGCTATTGACCGCGGATGTGGCCGCAGTCTGCCCGGCCTTTACGAAAACAACCTTGACATTTTTGCTCAGGTTCATGATTTTACCTCCTTAAAAAGTAGTGAAGCCGGGGGTTAACCCAGCTTCACCCTCACGAATGCTTCTTCCAGGACCGGCATACCATCGCCCTCATAGCGTCCGATGAAGCCAGTCTGGTTGGTCTCGGCGTAGAGCTCTACCAGTCGCTGGATCGCC
>NZ_JBHGXH010000028.1:0-1733 GCF_041936445.1 Candidatus Darwinibacter acetoxidans
GCGTTCTCAATGCCGATGATCTCGCGGGCGAACCACTCCGGGTGCATCCGGGCGAGGGAGTCGACGAGCGCGAGCGGCATGTCGCCCCACGGGACCGGCTCCTCGCCACGCTCGACGAGGATGCGGTTCGGGGTGGTGAGGCCGTGCCGGAGGTCGCTCTCCTGCTCAAGCCGCTTCTGCCGCTCGATAATCGGGTTGTGCGGGTCCCACCGGAACTCGATCTCGCCATCGACGTCCCAATATGCTTCGAGGAACGGAAGGATCGAGCGGTTGATGGCGTTTCGGAGCAGTTCGAGGAGGGGGACTGTGGTGCGCCGCCAGACCGCTTCTGCCTGCTCCTGCGCGGTGTTCCCCTGAACGGCGACACACCCGTTCCTTCGCGTGACGTAGAATCCGGTGCTGGTGGAGAAACAGTAGACAAATCCTGTATAGGGCTCCAACCGCGGGCGGCAGACCGTCCTCTCGTGGTCTTCCCGGATGAGAATGCGGTAGCATGTCTGCCGCCGCTCGTCACCCTCATAGTGGACCGTCAGTTTCGTCCCATATCCCAGTTTGAACGCGAGCTCCTGGATGTCATCGGCGAGACCCGGACTGGTGGTGGAGTAGTAACCGCAGGCGCGGTTCTCCCGGGCGTCCCAGCTGCCGTCGCCAGCCATGAGGGCCTCGAACAAGGGGCGTAGCTTGTCGGGCGGCAGGTTCAGGTACGGGCGCGGGATCCGCTTCTCGCCGCAGTAGGCCCCGATGCTATCGAACAGGGGTTCTATCAGCTGGTCGCCGTAAACATTCCAGCGCGTGGTGTTGTCACGGACGTCCTGATACTCCCGATACTCCGCCCCGACTGCTTTCAGTACCCGGCGGATCTCTGCCACATCCTCTGAGTTCTTGTTGCTCTGGGCCAGGGTCATCACAGAGTAGCCTAGGAGACGGTCAGACCGCACCTTCCGCTTCTTCCCCATGGCACGGTGAACGCTGCTCAGCCCGCCTTCGCTGATCGCCCATCCTAGGAACCGCAGGTAGTCATCGGAGATCTCCATGTCTTCCCCGACCCACGCATCCGCCCCACTCTTGACGTTCACGCGGGATGCGCCAACCAGATCCTTTGCTGGCGCGACTTTCCAGGCGCGGGGGACGATCTTGGGGCGAGACCCTCTCGGCGCGTTGTTTTGCGTTTTCCCGCCGCGGTAGAGGATCGTGTGCTCCTGTGTGACCAGGATGTCTTGGCCGTTGCTCGCGAACCTCACCAGTTCCTCATCGGCATAATACGCGTGCAGGGGGCCGGGCACCTCCAGGCGGCACTCGCCCGTCTCCGGGTCGTGGATGTAGCTGCCGCCTCGGGCCATCAGACTCTCCTGAGATGTGCGGCGGTGGAAAAGACCTCGAGCCACCAGAGGACGCCGGCCGCGACGAGGCGCAGGGCGCCGCTGTCGATCAGGACCGGCGCCGCAGCACCTGCAGGCTGCCAGCCGACCAGGCCGGCGCGCAGCTCGGCGAGCAGCGCTTCGAGGTCCTGCACCGGCGCCTGGCCACGCGACTGGTCGGTGACGCTGAGCGAGAGCAGCACACCGAACTGACGCTCCAGGCGCTGGTCGACGCCGTTGACCAGCTTGTTCTGGCCGCCCCGGTCGCTCACGAGATGCACGTAGGCTGCCGGCGTGTCGTTGCGGTCGGTGCCCGGCTTCAGCTGCGCCATGGCGGCAATGCCGGTCACCGTCTTGAGCGACGGACATTCGGCC
>NZ_JBHGXH010000029.1:0-8648 GCF_041936445.1 Candidatus Darwinibacter acetoxidans
GAAATCTTGGTTCATACACGGTTGTGTCAACGGCATTGACCAATCGCTACTCCAACTATCATATTGTTCAAGGAGGTTTTAGGTATGAAGAGAGTGTTACCGATCCTTTTCTTGGTTGTTGTGGTTTTGTCCGGATGTGTGGGTGGAGGATATGATGAGTACTACTACATTTCTGGTAGTGTTTACGAGAAGGAGACAAACAAACCTATTAGCAATATCGTAGTGTTGGTTGAGTCTACGGGGATCACAGATAAAACAGGGCCTACTGGCGAGTTTAAACTGTTAAAAGGTCGTGATAGTTATACTATAACACCAATTTCCTCTGGATGGACTTTTGAACCGAAAAGCTACCTCGTAACCAGAGAACGCCATGATCTGGATTTTCTAGCCACCCCAGTGGCTCGGGTCCCGGTATATGAAGATGAATACATTAAGATCGCTTTTATAGGGTGCGAACCTAGTATCTATCCAAGCGTAGAAGCTTTCTTAGTATTTGAGATGGTCAACAAGACTGAACGTGTAATATCTTTTCTAACACCTACATTCGCTTTAGATGGCATAAACCTGAGAAACGTGATCATGTTTGACGATTTATCCGCGAAAAGTTTTGGACCCGTCCGAGTAGCTTCCTTTGATCCTTTGCCGACTATGAAACCCACAAGGGTTACCGGAGCGGTAAAGATGATAGATGGAGTATCTTACGAAACGTTGGCGAACATAAGTTTCGTTGACATACCAGTTGTCCACTAATTGAAGATCGGGCGTACTAACCGGAAGTTATAAGGTGGGGAATGCAAGCCAGAATATCGTAAGCGTCAAACCAGCCGTACCTTCTAGCTCCTCTCCGCTGATGAGATAATGAAGTCATCAGAGGGAAGGAGCTGATTCGTGTGACTAAGGAAGCCAGGCAAGAGCTGCGCGAGTTGTGGGCTGAGAGGATAGAGGATTTCCGCGCCAGCGGTCTAAGCCAAAGGGCATGGTGCAGAGAACATGGGCTGCGGCCCAACCAACTCTGGTACTGGCTGCGCAAGTTTGAGACTGAAACTAACCAGCCGCAAAACGGCATATGGATACAACTGGATTCACTAGCTCCTACTGGCTCTGGTGTCGTGCTGCGCATCGGCAATGTGACTGTGGAAATTCAGCGCGGGTTTGACCCCCAGGTTCTAACGGAAGTCATCCGCTCCTTGCTGAACGTATGTTAATTGGTCATCCTAGGCAAAAGGTGTACCTGGCTGTGGGAGCCACCGACATGAGGAAGTCAGTGGACGGCCTGGCCGCCATAGTCCAGCTGGATTTCGAGCTCAATCCGTTTGAGCCCTGCCTGTTCGCCTTCTGCAATCGACAGCGGAACAGGGTTAAGATCCTGGAATGGTCCGAGCGAGGCTTTTGGCTCCACTACTTCCGTTTGGAACAGGGACGCCTGCCATGGCCTCAAGTAGGCGAGGAAGTTAACCCTCTAGATGTTACCTGGCAGGACCTGCGCCAGCTTCTGGAGGGAACACCGCTAAAGCCCGTTAGCCAGCGTGCTGTTAAGCTTCCGAAGTATGTAATTTAACATGCATTCTCCCCTTCCTGAGCCCTTTCCCAGCAGGGAATCAGCTTATCCTTCGCGAAGTACTGGGCATGGAAGACACACCGAAAACCCAAGACTCAACCGAATACTCATGGCAAGAACGTGCACTTAAAGCAGAAGCTGAGTTGGCCAAGGCCCTCCAGAAACTGGAGTACCTCGAGGCTCAACTGCGCCTGCTGACTGCCAAGCGCTTTGGCAGATCCAGCGAGAAGACGAGCAAAGATCAGCTTCAGCTCTTTGAGGACGTTTTCAATGAAGCCGAATCAAACGCAGAGCCCTTTGCTCCGGAGCCGGAGCTGATCACGGTGCCCGCCCACCAGCGTGCCAAGCGCAAGAAAAAGAAAGGTGTCAGCCTCGAAGGCCTGCCCGAGACCGTGGTTGAATACCGCCTTCCCGAGGAAAAGCTGACCTGTTCCTGCGGCCATGAAAGGCATATCATCGGCCAAGAGGTTACCAAAGAGCTGGTTGTGGTGCCGGCCCAGTTTTCCGTTACTAAGCATGTGCAGTATGTTTACGCCTGCCGCCACTGCGAGAATCACGGAGATGGCACGGCTCCCGTTGTGGTCAAAGCACCGAAACCAAACCGGGCTTTCCCGGGCAGTATTGCTTCTCCTTCTGCAGTAGCACATGTCATTGAAGAGAAGTACGTTATGGCCGTTCCCCTCTACCGTCAGGAGAAACAGTGGGAGCGAAGAGGCGTAAAGGTGTCCCGGCAGAACATGGCTAACTGGATCATGGCCGCCCAGCACTGGTTGCAGCCCATCTATGACCGCATGAAGCAAGTACTTTTGAGCCAGGACATCATATTTGCCGATGAAACCACTCTCCAGGTTCTCCAGGAAGACGGCAAAAAAGCTGAATCCCAGTCATACATGTGGCTGTATCGTTCAGGACGTTATGGGCCTGGGATCGTGCTTTTCGAGTACCAGCCCACCCGTTCTGGGGAACACCCGAAAGAGTTCCTGAAAGGGTTTAAGGGTTACCTGGTCACAGATGCCTATGGAGGTTACAATGGTATCCCCGATGTGACCAGGGTTGGCTGCTGGGCCCATGCTAGAAGGGGCTTTGATGAAGCCATCAAAGCTGCAGGCAAAAGGTCCAAAGCTCCCCAAGCAGCAGAGGGCCTTAAGTTCTGCAACGATCTGTTTGACATCGAGAATGCTCTTGAGGATGTCGATCCTAAGGAGCGCTATGCGCGGCGGCTTCTGCGCAGCAAACCTGTGCTGGACGCTTTTTTGGCATGGCTTGAAAAGACCCGCGAGGAATGTGTCAAGCAAAGCCATTTAGGCAAGGCTGTGGAGTACTGCCTTAACCACTGGAAGGAACTGAACAACTTCCTCTTGGACGGTCGGCTAGAGCTAAGCAACAACCGCTCAGAGCGGTCCATCAAGCCGTTTGTCATCGGAAGGAAGAACTTCCTGTTCTGCATCACTCCTCGGGGAGCCAAGGCAAGTGCCACAACCTACAGCATCGTCGAGTCGGCCAAGGAGAACGGTCTCAAGCCCTTCGAGTACCTGACATACCTGTTCACAGAGCTCCCCAATGCAACCACGAAGGCTCTTGACGAGTTCCTCCCCTGGTCAGAATCTCTGCCGGATAACTGCCGCATACCCAGCAAATGATTTACTACGACCTCTACCACCCCAAGGTAGAGGTCTTTTCTTCTCCAACTACCGTGACACCAATGGAGCGGTTAACGTCTATGGCCTATGTGGTTTCTCAACTCATTGGCCAGGAGGACATTGTCAAGGTACGCCCTCTTTAACGCTTACGGGGCATTGCATCCTCATGAACGATGATATCCGGGTTGTTCTTGGCGAACTCTTTCAGAACGTGCTGCATGACACCGTGCCGTGCATCGCCTTCGGTAAAGAAGTGCATGAGCCGAATCTCTACTTGTTCGCTTGCAGCCATTGCGCATTGACTACCTACGAAGATCCCCATTAACAGCACCAATACTAGCGCAACTACGTGCTTCTTCGTCATTTCTTGGTCCCTCCATCGATGATTTTTCCAAGTTCACGTCCACGCCGTCATGCAACTAGACCCCTCGCTACCCCTCCTCTCTCTGCAAGTCTCCTGTATCCATAACTCAAGGATTGCTCAAACGTCCAACAGCCCTTCCGTGAAGTTCCCTATGGCAAGGTACTTCTGGTAGAGCAAATCATAGCGCTCCCGCTGGGCTGGATTCGGCTCGTACTCACCCGAGCCCGCCCCGCAGATCGGATCTTGGGCGTGAGGAATAGTCTCGTAGATGCCAGCAGCCACTGCCGCATAGATGGCCGCGCCTAAGGCAGAGGCATGCTCCGTGCTGGCCACAGTGATCTTCCTGTTCAGCACGTCGGCCAGAGTCTGCATGACAAAGGGTGAGCGCTGGCTGATGCCCCCGGCGGCGATAATGTGGTCGATTTCCAGGCCGCTCTTGGCCAAGCTGTCAAAGATCCTGCGGGAACCGAAGGCCGTGGCCAAGACCAGCGCCCGGAAGATGGCGGGGGCATCGCTGCCCAGATCTAGGGCAAAGAGTGCACCCTTAAGCTCCTCATTGACCTCGGGATAGCGCCGACCGTTGAACCAATCCAGGGCCAGCACCTCCGAGCTCGCCTGCGCGCCCGCAGCAGCAAGTTCGTCAATGAGGCGCCGAGATACCTCGGCCTGAAGCCGGAGTTTGTCATCACTAGAAAGGAAAGATAAGTTTCGCACAATGGTTTCGATGGGCCACATGAGCAGCTCTTTAAACCAGTTGTACAGATCGCCGAAGGCCGCTTGGCCCGTCTCCAGTCCCCAAAAACCGGGAATGATGGAATCTTCCGCGAGGCCACAGATCGTCTTCAGGCTCTGGGCAGGAAGCTGGGCTCTATCCACAATCATCAAGTCTACGCTGGAGGTCCCAATTACCTTGACCATGGTCTTGGGTCTAATCCCGGCCCCGACTCCGGCGGCATGTGCGTCAAGGGAACTGCCGCCAACAACCACCCTGGGGTTCAAACCGAGGCGCTGCGCCCAGGCTGGATCGATTGCGCCTAGAGAGGTATCAGCGGGCTGGGGCCTTTGGGTGTAGCGGCTCCAGATCTGACCTAAGTAGGGGTGCAGGTTGGCGAAGAGCTCCTTGGGCGGCAGGCCGCCGAACTCCGTGGACCACAGTGCTTTGTGACCCGCGGCACAACTAGAGCGATACATATCCATGGGATCAGTCCTACCTGAGAGCAGGGCTGGAATCCAATCGCAGTGCTCCACCCATGACCAGGCGGCCTGCTCCACATCTGAGTCAACGCGCACTGTGCGGAGGATTTTGGCCCAGAACCATTCGGAGGAATATGTTCCTTGGAACTTGGTGTAATCCACCTCACTGCCCTGGGAGAGAACATGATCGATTTCGGCTGCTTCTGCCACCGCGGTATGATCCTTCCAGAGGTGGAACATGGCGTTGGGGTTGTTCCGGAACTCGTCCAAAAGCGCCAGGGGTATCCCCTCCCTGTTCACAGGGCAAGGGGTGGAACCGGTGGTATCCACGGCGATTCCTTTGACATGCTCGCTGGCGTTTCCACCTGCTTCCTCAAGTGCCCTGCGCACGCAGAGTTCCAGGGCTTCTAGGTAATCCTGGGGATGCTGCCGGAACTGGGCTCTGTTGGGATCGCAGTATTCTCCCTGGGTCCATCTGGGGTACTCCGCTTCACCGGACCCGATGATGCTGCCGCTGCGAGTATCTACAACCACTGCCCGAGCAGAGCCGGTGCCAAAATCTACTCCCACGACAAGTTCAGGACTCATACCTTACCTCCACTCTCTTACCTAAGCCTGCAGTTGCAGTGAGTTAGCCGCACTGCCCACCCTGTCGCCGTCTAGGTTGTAGACAGCGAAGAAGGGATCTTTGACGCCGGGAGGCACGAACCCAACATCACTGAGCACCAAGGTGGCTGCACCGATAATCTCTGCGTGTTCGCCCAGATCACCGCGAATCACATGGCAGGGGGATTGGCGGTTGCCCATGAGGTTTTCCTGGACGACCTCATTTACCACGTCTAGGAAGTTGCCTTCCATGCGGGAGACTCCGCCGGAAAGGATCACTTCGGATGGATCGAACATGTTCACCATGTGGGAAATGCCCAGGCCTACCCAATAGCCCACTTCTCGGGCGATTTCCAGTGCTGGTTTGTCAGCGTTGCGCGCCGCCAGGGAAACCTCCCTAGCGGTTACCTTTTCGATTTTGCCGTCTGCGAAGTCGAGTATTTCGGTCTGTACACCACTGCGGATCAACTCTTTGGCCCGGGAGGCGATGGCTTCGCCGCCGGCCAATGCCTCGAGACAGCCGCGCTTGCCGCAGTTGCAGAGGGGACCGTCTTTGAGGACAGTGATGTGCCCGATTTCCGCGGCTCCCCAGTGGGCGCCTGTGATCAGGCGGTAATCGGTCACCAAGGAGGCCCCGATGCCGTAGCCGATGTTCACGCAAGCAAAGGCTTTGAGGCCCTTGGCCGCTCCAAACCACTGCTCACCCCTGGCCACACAGCGCGTGCAATTGTCCACAAAGGTTTTGATTCCGAGCTCCCGCTCTAACACTGCCTTCACAGGCACGCTCTTCCATTTCAGGTTGGGCGAGAACTCCACCACACCAGTGCTGATGTTGACCAAACCGCTTATGGAAACACCTATGCCGCGCACCTCATCAACTGTAGTGTCAGTGTCCCTAAGCAGGGCTTTGATCTCCTCGGCCACTTGGCGCAGGGTTTCATCTGCGCTAGCCTGCACTGAGGTGGTAAAGGAGCGGCTTGCTTTGATGTTGGCGTCTATATCCACCAAGCCCACGGTGGTTGTGTACCGACCGATGTTGACCACTACTATTTTGAAGGAATCATAGTTGAGCTCCAGGATTTCTGCCCGGCGGCCTCCGCTGTACTTGGGTTCGGCCTGGCTGGTGTTGACTACGTTCTCGTCCATGAGCTCGCGCACCAGGTTTGTAACGGTGCTCCTGTTCAACCCTGTTTCCCTGGCGATGTCTACGCGGGAGATCTGCCTGTGATCGCGGATTATGTTGATCACCAGGGATTTGTTCAATTGCTTCATTAACTCCACGTTACCCGTTATGTACAACCAACCCACCCCATCATCACAACATTGTTTGTTTAATGCCCAAACAGTTTGTGGTTTGGATGAATTAAGTTTTCGACACTTCTTCCCCACTTTCTGCTTTTCTTTTCATATTTTTCTAGGGAAAGTGAAGATGGTCAGCAATAGGTAAAGCAGAAGGTCTCCCCACTTTGGACCTGTGGAATCATTCGTACGTCCGTTCGCACTGTGGTAAGCGTCAATGTCCCCCTAGAATCAATGTGTTTCTGGCAGCTCCTCCTCCGTCCGCCCCAAACCCACGGGTCTTGTCTACGCCTCCTTAACGGCTAGGCAACTCAACTATCCCCTAAAACGCGAGAGAAGGAGGCGGATACTCTTTTCCACAACAGAGCTTGTCGCAGCCTCCTTGATCTTGTCCAGTATGTTGCCTCGACGCCTTTTCGTTTCAACACTTTTGGGAACAGTTTGACCATAGGGCCTCTCCTTGATCAGCCCCACCGAGCAGGATTTAGGAGTCACTTCGTCACTTGGCTGGCAGTCCGCTCTACAGAGCAGCCCTGCAAAGGATATCTGGGTCTCTGCTACTTGAGTGTTGATCTGCACAAAACTGGTGACTCCCCCCGGTAAGCTGCTGGTTTGCCCGCCAGCTACCCGCAGTGCGGACTCACATTCCTTTACTCCTCGGTGGGTGATACTCAGGACGCCCTCAAAGCGCTGTGGTATAATCAGCCCTTCGTTGAGCAAGTACTGGAAGGCATCTTCCCCGCTTTCAGAAGTAAGGCCAGCTTCAAGCAACACCTGGTTGTGCAGGGCAGTCTTGCGCGGTGAGCCGTCAACCATTTTGTACAGCGTCTCCAGATACCTAAGCCTTTCCGCCCTTTTTGCGCTGGGCTCGAACATGGCAAGCACCTCCCAAGGAAGTTTTGGGGAGCTAAGGCTCTTCGTGCTGATCGTCTGGTGGTTGGTCATTCAGAAACGCAAACAGACTTCGATCCTGTCGGGGAGTGCTGTAAGTAAAGTCTTCCCGACGCACCCTCTGCCGTGGTTCTCTACGCGCCCAGTTCTCTTCGTGAAGAAAATGCTCGTAGCCACGTTTTTCCATGAACTCGACCAACCGATATTTGTGCTCACACCGACGTTCTGTATAAACCTTGGCATACGTGCGCACAGCACCAAGTATCTCTTCCTTGGAAAAGTCCTCCAAGGCCTCGGAGAGTGCCCTTTCTATCCTTTCCCTGGTCCTCTTCCCCATCCGCCCGTGGGGGTTTACGCCCTGAGCGTTCCAAAAAGCAATCAGATCGTTCACTGACAGCTGTTCTTCCCTCTCATCATTGGGCTTTGTCACTTGCCTAGGAGCGAGACACTGAGAAGACGTGTCCCTTTGCTTGGATCGGTCTAGTGAGAGATGGTTATTACTCAAGTTTTTGGTATCACTAGTTGTCATGGTATTACTTATGGGCACATCCTGAGACTCGCTGAACTTGGGTGGTTCACATTCTGAATGACTGATCATTTCTACTACGTGACTCGATTGAGCAGACCCTCCGTGGTCATCCACAAGGATCACCGATGCCTGCAAAATATACAGGTTGTTACCGTAGACCACCCGGCCGTCTCGCAGTACCCTAGTCCGTTGGATCTTGATTAGGGCATGATCCCTCAACTCCCGTAGATACTTACTTAGGGTGTTGCTGGAGATGCCCAGCTCTCTTTCCATCCGCCTCCGGCTGGGCCACGCCTTCATATCGCCTTGGCGCACCTCAGCGGAGTTCACAAAGGTACATAGATAGCCATAAACAGCCTTGGCCCCCGGGCTGAGGTTAGGATTACGAAATACAACCGCCGGGGCTGGACCGTAGTGACTGAAGACAGAGACTTCCCTTGATCCTCTTTGGTTACGATGGCTCCGCTTGATGGGCGATCCCTCCTTGTGCACATAACCCCATATTTTCTACATATCCTAGCATACATAGTCATATTTGTCAATATTTTGGGTGTTTTCTGACATTTG
>NZ_JBHGXH010000030.1:0-2167 GCF_041936445.1 Candidatus Darwinibacter acetoxidans
TGGACTTACGATCCGCTCTACCGGATTGAGCGGGAGCTGGACAAACTGATCAAGGAGGCCAGAACGACATTACCTCACCGGGAAGATTGAGACGCTTGATTATGCCCCTCTTTAGAGGGGCTTTATTTTTTGCCCTAAATGTTAAGAAATCTTAATATTTATATACTTGCATTATACGTATAAGTATAGTATAATAAGATTAACAAGGGAAGGGGGCAAGAAAGAATGAAAATCACAAATTTAGGAAACGGGAGAATTGCTATTGATTCTCCTTACAATCCCAGCTTTGTATCCAAAATCAAAAAAGCTGGTGGCAAGTGGAACGCCAGCAACAGAACATGGGAAGTAGACGAGCGCAGCATTGATACTGTTAGAAGCATCATGCGCGAGGTCTACGGGCAGGACGATCTGCCCCAGGAACTGGTCACCGTGAAAGCAACCATAAACGAGGACATAGGCGAATGGAGAGCGCCGGTTGTCCTCTTTGGAAAAACCATCGCCTCGGCCAGAGGCAGGGACAGTGGTGCACGGCCCGGCGAGGGGGTCTGCTTCGAGAAAGGCGGTTGTGACAGCGGCGGCAGCATGAAAAACTGGTACACCATCGTCCGCGCAGGTAGCGAAATCACAATCTATGATGTACCCCGGCTGGCGGTCGAGCAGAAACTTGGCTGGAAAGAGGAATACGGCACATTTGAAGTCGTCGAGGCCGACGATCCCCTGGCCGCATTGAAAGCCGAAAAAGAGGCCCTCTTGAAGCGGCTGGCGGAAATAGAAGAACTGCTGGGCGAAGCGTAGTTTGTCCTAAGCCCTGTGGCCGAGGCTTTGTATCGGCCATACCAGACAGGCCCGCCGGGAGCCATAATCCCGGCAAGAATAGAAAGGAGGAGAAAAAAATGAAAAAAGTGGTCTCTATGGTGAGCACTCGCGGGCATAACCCCGTGAGCGAGGAATACAAGATGGAGCAGCTATACGCTGCTGCAGCAAGTGTTTTTGCTTTGCCGCCTTATGAGCAGGTATTGAGCTTCCGGGACGGCGGCCCGGTGCCGGAGCCGCCCCATTGTGTCATCGGCACCCCCGGCGGCCGCTACGCCGTCGGGCGGATGAAGGATGCAACCGGAATGTCGTCTGTCCGTATCATTACGGACGGGGGCCGGGAGGTGATCGTCGAGCCAGATCGCGTGCTGGTTTTCTTCCGCACCGGTTTACGGGATGCCTCTTCGGAGGCTGCCCGCCAGGTACTTGAGTACCTGCACCAGCATACGATTGACGAGATTTGTACTGTGACGCTGGAGGATGGCCACCATATTTCCGACGCGGACATCGCGCCGGAAGAACTGTAAAAAAGGCCCGCCGGGAGCCGTCAATCCCGGCAAATAACCCTTGAAAGGACGATGAAAAAGGAGGTTTTTCAGGTGGCAAATAAGACTATTTATGTGAAAGACGAGGATGTTAGTCTTTTCGAGGAAGCTGAAAAGTTGGGCGGTGACAGCCTTTCCAGCGTCATCGCCGAGGCCCTGCGCCGGTTTGTGAGCGTCAAGCGGGCCGAGCGGCAGGGGATGCAGGAGTACACCCTGCCCGTGGGCGTCCTGCGCAGCCAGGGTGATGATGACATCCGCCAGATCCGGTTCGTGGGCCGCAAGCTGGCCGAGGCGGAAGTGCTGACCGGCCAGACCAGCTCCCGGGATGACCGGGGAACGGACTACAAAATATACCAGACCCAGGCCGGGAGGATTCTGGTCTGGTGGCAACGGTGGAGCAGGTGGGAACGGGAAAACGATGCCGCCGACTACGCGGTGTTGGACCAGCTGCCCGGCTATGACGATGATATTTTCGGACGGGTGCACGGGGACATGCTTGGACCCGTCGAGCTGCCCGGTTCCCTGCTGCAGGACGCGGCGGAGGCGCTGGGCCAGGAGTTGGTCGAGTTCATCGAGTAGGCCCGTTGCTCTGGCCCCTCTTTCGCAGGGGGCCATGTGGAGTGGGTTACTTGAAGGGAAGGATGGATCTCGATGACAGTAAAGTATTACACCTGCCCCGCCTGCGGGCGTCGGGGCGTGACGGAGAAGAAGGGCCGCCGCGAGGGCCGCTACCGCTGCAGATACTGCGGACACTACCCCTTCTGGTTGCAGCCGCCGATCTTCGACGAGGATCGCCGGGAGCTGATCGC
>NZ_JBHGXH010000031.1:0-19285 GCF_041936445.1 Candidatus Darwinibacter acetoxidans
TCCAGGTGTTTTCCTTTTCTTCTTCTTCTGGTACAATGAACGTAGCTCATGGCTCCTCCCTGAACAATGATTTGGTTTTGCACCCTTACATTGTATCAGAGAGCCGTGAGCTTTTCTTTCACTTAATTCTACAAGTTGCCCTGTCTACCAGGCACTGCCTTCCCTATGGTATAATGAATCGACAAGGTGGTGACCGATGTGCCTTTCCACGCTGAAGCTCTCTTGGGGCCGGAGGGCCTGCTCGCTGACAAGCTGGAATCCTACGAATACCGTCCCGAGCAGATCCAGATGGCTGAACATATCTACCGGGTACTGGGCAGTAAAGAACACGCCCTGATCGAAGCCGGTACCGGGGTGGGCAAAAGCCTCGCCTACCTTCTACCGCTGATCTACTATGCCGTTGAAGAAAACAAACTGGCGGTGATCGCCACCCACACCCTCACTCTGCAGGAACAGCTCTACCATAAGGACATACCCTTCCTCCAGGAAGTGCTGCCCTTGGAGTTCAAGGTGGAAGTGTTTAAGGGCCGCTCCAACTACCTCTGCCTCCGCCGCTGGCAGGAGTTTCTGCAGGGGCGCGCCGGCCAGCTCAGTCTGGTCACCGATCTTGAGGCCCTGCAGCGCTGGGCCGGGGAAACGGAGACGGGGGACGTGAGCGAAGTTCCCTTCCCCATTCCCTGGGAAGTGTGGTCGGAGATCTGCTGCGAAAAGGAGAGCTGCCCCGAGGAGCGCTGCTCCCATTTCAAGGGCTGCTTCTACTGGAGCCTGCGCCACCGCCTGGCCAAGGCCCACCTGATCATTACCAACCAGGCCATGCTCTTGGCCGATGCCCGCACGGAAGGGCGGGTGCTGCCTGGGCTTGATGCGGTGGTGATCGATGAAGCCCACAATTTGGAGGATGTGGCCACCAATGCCTACAGCCACCAGCTCACCCGCAAGAGCTTCCTGGCCTATTACCGCACCGGGGTGCAGCTTCTGGGGGTACTCCGGGACTATGTCCCAGAATATGTGGTGCAGGACCTCCATGTGGTTTTGGACCAGCTGGTGAAGGAAGCGGGCCAGTACTTCAGCCAAATCGAAGGTCTGATCACCAGCCACACGGTGCCCCTCCCGGGGGCAAACCGCGGCGTTTTCGCCCAAACCACTTTGGACAAGCACCTCAAAGACATCCAGGAGCTGCTCAAGGAATGCACCCTGGAAGAGGAAGGGGAAGCTTTGGGCCTTGTGGAGCAGTTCACCTCCTTCACCTCCAGGCTCCTGGACTCCCTGGAATTGATCCTCGCGGCTGAAGATCCCGCCTACGCCTACTGGGCGGAAATACAAAACGGGGAGCCCTGCCTCACCGCGGCTCCCATCAAGATCGGGTCCCTGTTGGAGGAAACCCTCTTTAACCAGACCCCTTCGGTCATCCTAACCTCGGCCACCTTGAGCACCAACCATTCCTTCGCCTACATCCAAAACCAGTTGGGTCTGCATAAGGCCGCGGGGCTCATTTTAGGTTCCCCCTTTGCCTACGACCGCCAGGCCATCCTCTGTGTGCCCAAGGAGGCGAAGAACCCCAAGCACCCCCGCTACGCCCATTACGTGGGCTATTTGGTCCTGCGCACGGCGGCTGCCACCAAGGGCGGGGTTTTGGCCCTCTTCACCAGCTACAGCCTGATGGATCAGGTGGCGGAAGCTATCTGGCCCAAACTGGAAGCGGAAGGATATGACCTCTACAAGCAGGGGGATGGACCCCGCCTGAGCCTCATCGAGAGCTTCCGGGATAACCCCCGTTCACTGCTTTTTGGTACCAACAGCTTCTGGGAAGGGATCGATCTGCCCGGGGAGGCCTTAAAGGCTGTGGTGATCACCCGCCTGCCCTTCACGGTACCGGACCGGCCCGTCATCGCGGCGCGCCTGGAGGCCATCGCCCAAGCGGGGGGTAACCCGTTTTTGGAATACAGCCTGCCCCAGGCCATCCTCCGCCTCAAACAGGGGTTCGGCCGGCTGATCCGCAGCAGGCAAGACAAAGGCGGTGTGATCATTCTCGATGAACGCATCCTCACCACCGCCTACGGAGCAAGCTTCTTGGATTCTCTACCCCCGGCGCGCTTCACCCGCGACCTAGAGGAGCTCCGCCTCCTGTTCGGCCACTAACTGCACATCGTAAAGCGGACCGTTTTTCACCACCCGCACCCTTTCCACCGCATCCCCCACCAGGATCTCCGTGGGCCGTATTTTGCGCACCACCTGATACAGGGTGGAGCGGATGGTGGATTCGTTGACATCCTCCCGGATCTGCGCGAATCTCTGGACCACCGCCCTGGCGGGAACTCCCTCGGGATACTCCTGGGCTAAGAGGTAGAGGGTTCCCACAATCTGACTGGTCAGGGAGGGACGGGCATCCCGGGGGCTGCCCGACTGCTTTAGCAAATTGTCCAGTTTGCGCAGATCCTGCTCCTTAGCCGCTAGCTTTTCCCGCAGTTCCTCAATTTCCGCCTGCAGCATCTCCCGGGCCTGTTTGAGCTGCTGCCGATAACCCATGTGATCACCCCTTCAGGTCGCAGAAGTGAGCAGTCCTGATAGCTCCTGCCTCTTGCCTCCTGAATTATTCCCCGCTTCCCCCCGTAATATTACTGCCGGCAGCCCAACGCATGACCAAAAAGACAAAGATGGTGCCGCCCAATAAAATGGGGATATAAAAAACCACGGTTCGCCAGAGGACGATGAAGCTGGCCAGTTCATCGGGCTGCAGTACGCTGTCCAAAACCGCCCAGGAGATTCCTTCGGAAAGACCGGCACCGCCGGGGATGGGGGAAAACACGGGGGCCACGCCAAAGAGTACCGCCAGGGCAAAACGCAGCCCGGGATAGAAGATGCCAAAACCGCTGAGCAGAAGAAAACTCCCCGTGTAGTAGACCACATAATAAGCAAAGGCCACAGCCACACAAAGCAGATAGCGCCCCTGCCCCTTGGTGAGCAGCAGCTCGTAAGCGGAACGGAAATCGGCGATCCACGCTGCGGAACGGGATTGACCGCCTCTTTTGCGGAAGAGCCACTGGAAGATCCGCTCACTGCGGACAATGGCGAACTGCAGAGCCGTGAGGATGGTAAGATACGCCAGGGCCCCGTACTTCACCCCGGTAAAGTAGGGTGCCAGGTCGAAGGGCACACTGCGCAGCGTGGCCGAGGTCACAAAGGCCAAAAGGGCCAGGGCCGTCTGCCCCGCGAGCCCCCCGCCTAAAACCACCGCGGTCGCCTGTGGGGACCTAAGACCCCGGCGGTAGAGGTAGTAGACGATGAGGGCACCGCCGCCGCCCGCGAAGGGCGTAACCAGGGTGAGGAAGTTAGCCGCCCCCAGGATGATGGCCAGTTCCCACCAGGGAATGCGCTGGCCCAGGGCCCGGGCCAAAGTGCCGATGCGCTGCCCATCCACTAGCCAGGCCGCCAGCACAAAAAAGAGGGCACCAAAAAAATAGCTGAGCGGATACTGCCTCAGCTCCTGGAGGACATCCCGGGGGTTGACCATCTGCCAGAAGATCACAGCCAGGACCGCGGCGCTCACCACCAGCGCAATAAGTAATCCCCGCCAAGGGATTTTCCATTGCGGCTTGTCTGTCTTATCCATGGCCTAGTACCTCAACTGTTCTGTATGGGTAATTAAGCGCGATTGCGGGTAATAGGTGTTCAAGATGGTTAAGTAATCGTGGCCTGCTTCGGCCATGCCCTTCGCCCCCCACTGGCTCATGCCCAGCTGATGACCTGCCCCGCCCCCGTAGACCTGCACCGCCTGCAGCTTGCCGCTGCCATCCCGCTGAACCTCCAGGAAGAAATGGGCGCTGGGCAAAAGCGTCTGCCGGCCTAGGCTGTCCCGCACCCGCTGCAGGGAGGCGGGCTGCAGGGCCCGGCGCACGTTTAACTCTCCGTCGATCCAAGCTTCTCCCTGACTGCCCACAAGGCGCAGCCTAACTACCCGCCCCCGCTCATCCCGCTCCGCCGCCTCTAGACCCACCAATTCCCCAAAGCCACTGGGGAGGTAAGGGGCCAAAAGCCGCGCCAGCTCCTCCCGGCTGAAGGAGCACTTCCAGCGAAACCAGGGGGAACTGCCCTCCAGGGCCAGCTGGCTCAGATCCTGCCAGCTGGCCAGGTCGCTGAGCATCCCCCGGGGCGAGGTGGAGTAAAAATAGGTTGCACTCACCGTACCGTCGGGGTTCACTAAAATCTCCCCGTCAGTCTCTAGGATGGCTTGGCTGGCCCGGGGAGATTCCAATTCGTTGTTATACACCTGGGAGTTGGTGCTGTCCGCGACGTGGAAACCCAAGTGGCCCTGGCGGGAATAGACCGCTTGGGCCACCGCGTAGGTGCGCGCCGCCACCGCCTGGGCCTTCAACGCTTCCAGGGGCCAGGTAACCGGCATTTCACTAGGCACAACCTGCCGGAGGTAATCCTCCAGGCTCACCTCGTTGATGGCCAGGAAGGTATCCCCTTCCGCGACGGTGAGCTCAAAACGCCCCCGATAGCGGGGGAAAAAGGGTGTGCCCACACCCCGCTGAAAAGAATCGATCTGGATCAGGCCGCCCGGGTCGGTTTCCACATAGATGCGGGGGCCGAACTCCCAAAGGTTCCCCCGCCCGTCCACCACCTGGAACCCGCCATCCTGGACGGACACCACCGTCTGTTCCCCGGCCTGGAGCTGAAAGCCCCGCCCGGTACCCTTTTCCTCCACATACAGCCTGGTGGGGGAAGAAAAACGCAGCTCCCGATGTTCGATGCCCTGGAACTGGTCGGTGCTGATGGCCACCCTGATGGTGCGGATATAGAGGGGATCGTACACATCAAAACGGACCACTTCCCCCAGGAAGAGGGTGGCCACCACCTGCTCAAAACCCACCTTCACCGCATCCAGGGGAATGGGCAGGATTTCCTCTTCCCAGTGCTGGTAGCACTCCACCTCGGGGCTGATGGGCAGAAATCCATGGTGCTCGAATTCCACCAAATCTTGGGAGATGCGGAGGATCTTGTCCGCGGGCAGGGCCAGGGGCTCCTGGCAGCCGGGGGCCAGATCAGGCCCGCCGGAGGCCAGGGCTGCCCCGGCAAAGATCAGCAGCACAGACCAAACCACAACCAACTTCTTCATGAATAGGATGCTCCTTAGGCCCTTTTGAGCCGGCGATGTTCCTTAAAGGTGCACTTATCCTGAACGAAAATGAGCCCCCGCTCTTTAGCCAGAGCTTCCGCTTGGGCGTTGACGATGCCCTCTTGGAGCCAAATGGCTTTGATGTCCCCTCGCTTGAGGGCATCTTCCACCACAGGAAGGACTTCTTCAGAAGGCCGGAAGATGACAACCATGTCCACTGGCCCCTGGATCTCACTCACTTTGCTATACACCTTTTCGCCCAGAAGCTCCGGGCCGGCGAAGGGGTTGACGGGGTAAATCTTGTACCCCTGGATCTGCAGATAGCGGGGAACGGTGTGGGCCGCCTTGGCTGGATCTCTGCTTAAGCCAACCACCGCGATGTTCTGGAGAGCTAGAGCCTGTTCAACCGGATTCTGCATGGAACCGCGCTCCTTTCTCAGCCCAAGGGGGAAAGGGTGTGTTATAATAAATACTAAATGCCGTTCAAAGGAGTCAGCGCCTTGTCTACCTGTTTGATCTTGGACTGTTTTTCTTTAGTATACCGCTCTTTTTTCGGATTACCAACATCTATTAGACGGCAGGATGGTCAAATTATCAACGCCGTCCTCGGCTTTTATAATACCCTAACCAGTTTGATGCGGCAATTCCAGCCGGATTACCTCTTCGTAGCCTCCGATCACCCCAGCCCCACCTTCCGTCACGAACTCTTTCCCGCCTATAAAGAGCACAGGCCCCCCATGCCGGAGGAGCTGAGGGGCCAGATTGAACTGATTGAAGAGGTGATCGCCAGTTTCAGCATCCCCTTGGTGAGTCTCGCCGGCTACGAAGCGGATGACATCATGGGTACCATGAGCCACTATGCCCCGGCGGACACCCACTGCTATCTGGTGACCACGGACCGGGATGCCCTGCAGCTGGTTTCGGAGCGGGTAACTGTGGTGGTCCCCAACAGCAGGGCCAACAAGCTCTTCACGCCGGAGATCGTCCGGTATGAACTGGGCGTTCCCCCAGAGCGAGTTCCCGACTACAAAGCCCTGGTGGGCGACAGCAGTGACAACATTCCAGGCATTCCCCTGGTGGGGCCCAAAACGGCAGTGCGCTGGCTGGATATGTTCGGTTCCCTGGATGAGCTGATCAAAAACGCCGATCTGCTGCCGGGGAAAGCCGGGCAGAACCTGGCGCAACAACAAGAAGAGGCCCACCTCTATCGGGAACTGGCCACCATCGAGCGCAGCGTCCCCACCTACTGCTGCTGGCAGGCGGGGCGCCTAGCCTTTGCCGAGGAAGATGTGCGCCGCACCCTAGACTCCTTGGGCATCCGGGCGGCCGTTCCGGAAATTGGCTAAACTAGCAAATAGCCGCTAGCTGAGCCTAGCGGCTTTCTTTCCAAGCTGAAGTCCTGCACCTTAACCCATCACCACCACAACCTCGTTCACGGTACCCCGCGGCTGGGCTGGGATTTCCCCGCTGAGGGGTTTCCCGTTGAGGGTGATGGACTTGACGCCCCGTTCCACCCCTTGGGGGTTTTCCACGGTGATCAGATACAGCGCCCCCCGCCACCTGCGGTTAACCTTGAACCCGGGCCAGTCTGCGGGGATGCAGGGATCCACGATCAACCCGCGGTACGAGACCCGCACGCCCAAGATCCAGCGGGTCGCGGCCACGTAGTTCCATCCGGCACTGCCCGTGAGCCAGGGATGCCGGGCCCGCCCGAATAGTTCGTGATCTCTACCCACGATAAATTGGCAGTAAGAATAGGGTTCGGCGTGGCGGATCTCGATCTCGTCGTTTTGGTTGTAGGGCAAAAGCGCATCGTAGAACTTCATGGCCCGGGAGCCCCGGCCCAGGCGGCATTCGGCAATGATCGCCCAGGGGTTGGGATGGCTGAAGATGGCCGCGTTTTCCTTGATGCCAGGGTAGACCCTGGTGACAAACCCTACGCCGTCGTCGGGCTTGGTGTAGGCGGGCCAGACCAAGTGCAGACCCCGGGGGGAATAAAGATAGCGGTCCACCGCATCCATGCAGGAGAGGGCCCGCTCCCGGGAAGCAGCCCCGGAGAGAACAGCCAGGGCATTGGACTCCAAATGGATCCGCCCTTCTTCGTTCTCCCTGCTGCCGATTTTGGCGCCCTGGGCGGTGAAGCCCCGCAGGTACCACTGGCCATCCCACAGCTCTTCCTCGCAGGTGCGCCGCACCTTTTCCGCCAGGGCCGTGTAGCACTCCACATCTTTTCCATGTCCCAGGAATTCCGCGGCCTCAATAAACTCCTGCAGCGCCCAGTAGTGCAGAAAAGAAACCATGGCACTTTCCCCGCCGCCCAGGTTCAAGCAGTCGTTCCAATCGGCCCACAGCCCCTTACAGATACCCCGCTGCCCCACCTGTGCGGCGGAAAAGTCCAGGGCCCGCTTGAGGTGTTCGTACACCGCAGCCTCGCCCCCGTCGGCGAAGGGATAAACTTCCTGGAAAAAGCCCACATCCGCCGTTTCCTTAACGTACTCGCACACCGAGGGCACCAGCCACAGATGATCATCGGAACAGGTGTCTTCCAGCCCGTGAATCAAGCTGCTTTTCGGAGGCTCCGGGACCACAGTGGGCGATTTGAACTTGGGCCGGGGCGGCCGGGAAGGGTCGAAGAGCTCTGGCTCAAACAGGTGCAGCCCGTATCCTTGGCTCACCTGTGCCCGGAGGAGTTCCTCCAGGCGCTGCTTGACCTTTGCGGGGTTGGTATGGGGCACGCTGTACACATCTTGGGCTGTATCCCGATAGCCCAGCCCGGTGCGGCCCCCGACTTCGATAAAAGAAGCAAACCTTGACCAGACCACGCAGGTTTCCGCCTGGTAGAGGTTCCAGGTGTTGATCATGGTGTTCAGGCCTTCATGGGGCGTGCGGCACTGCAGGGCCTCCAGCTTCTGCTGCCAGTGGCGCTGCAGCTCCACAAAGGCCGCATCCACACTGGCGGGATCAGCGTACTTTTTCCGCATCTCCTGGCCAGCGCGGCGATGGCCCACGCCCAAAAGGTAAATCAGGCGCACCTCTTCCCCGGGCTCGAGGCTGAGCCGCTTGTGCAGAGCCCCGCAGTGGTTGCCCCCAAGCTGGCTGCGGTTGGAGCACACTCCCCTTTCCACCGCCACAGGATTGCTTTCCGTGCGGTAGGGGCCGATGAATTCATCTCTTATGGAATCATAGCTGTCGGGCTCGAAGTTGGCGGTAAAATAATGGAAGGTCCACGGTTCGTAGAAAAAGTCATACTCGATGATCCCATCCTGGAGGCTTGAACCGCTGGCATAGAGGCTCATCTGGAAGTTCTGGTTATCGATGTCCACATGATGGAAGGAAAACTCCACATAGGTAAAGACACTTAACCGCCGGGTCTCGGGGGAAGTGTTCTTGAGACGCACATCCCAAAGCTCCAGGTCATCGGCGACGGGAACAAAGAGCAGCTGCTGGGCTTCGATGTCCCGGTAAGAGCAGAGAAATTTGGAGTAGGATAGGCCGTGCCTGCACTGGTAAGCCGCCTTGCTGAGGTCAACGCCCACCGGCTGCCAGGAAACGGACCAGTACTCCCCCGTGGCATCGTCCCGCAGGTAGACGTAGTGGCCCGGGCGGTCCAGGGGCACCCCGTTGGGGCGAAAACGTGTAATGCGGTGATGCTGCGGCGATTTGAAAAAGGAATAGCCGCCGCCGTTGTGGGAGATCACTGTGCAGAAATCCTTTACACCAAGGTAGTTCGTCCAGGAAACTGGGATATCTGGACGCTCGATCACATACTCCCGGTTCGCATCGTCAAAATAGCCGTACCTCATGCCAGCTCTCCTCTATTCGTTTTGCCAGTGTTCAAGACCCCTTCAATCGCTCCAGCCGGCGCTGGGACAAAATGGCCCGGGTTTTTTCAATGGCCTCCTGGGCCCGCTCGTGATCCACCAGGGCCACGGCGATGAACAGAACGTCAATGGTGCTCAGCTGCGTAAGTCGGGAAGCGATGGCGCCGCTTCTAAAGAGATTCTGCTGAGTGGAGGTGAGCAGAAGCACATCTGCTTCCCTGGCCAGGGTAGAGCCGGAGAAACTGGTGATGGCAATGGTCAGGGCCCCGGCCTGTTTGGCCGCGCGCAGGGCCTCCACGATCTCCACCGTTTCCCCGGAAAAGGACAGGCACACGGCCACATCCCCTTCCCGTAGGTGTACCGCGCGGGCGATCTGCAGGTGGGTGTCCAAAAAGGCGCTGGTCCTCAGTCCGATCCGGGAAAACTTCTGCTCCGCATCCAGGGCCACAATGCCGGAGGCCCCCACCCCGTAGAAATGGATTTCGCCGGCATTGGCCAGGGCCTGCACCGCCCGCTCCAGAGCTTCCGTCTCCAGCACTTGGGCAGTTTCCTGCAGGGCGCTGATGTTTGCCTGAAAGATCTTCTCTTTGATGGTCTGCACATCATTGCCCGGCTCCACTTCGCCGTGGATGAGCTGCGGCTTCACCGCCACATCTTGCGCTAACATGATCTTGAACTCTTGATAGCCTTTGTAGCCCAGGCGCTTACAGAACTTAACTACGGTAGCATCGCTTACTTCAGCCTTTTCCGCCAGTTGGGTAATGGAGTAGTGCACCGCCTCCCTGGGGTCGCTCAAGATGACTTGGGCCACGCGCTTTTCAGCAGGCCTCAAGGCCGGGTAAGTCCCGCGAATGTGCAGCAGAGCGTTAGCCAACCGACTCACAGTAACAGCCTCCTTCAGATCAATTGGACACGGCGATCCCGTAGTCCTGGTCTAGGTACTTATTTTCACACCCCCCGTCCGGGAAAACGTTTGTCTCAAAAAGTGTTTATTAATTCACCACAATCAGTAAATTTCCCTGCCACAAAAAGCACTTTGTTCAGGAAAATACTTGTTTGCCGTAGTATTCTAAATTCTCTTGACAATTGCGCCCAAAGATCCTAAACTGGGAGCAAAAAGAGGTGATGCCTATTTGGCTCGTGCTCTTCTTCCACCTGGTGAGTTCACTCCAACCCTACCAAGAGACGAAGTACCACGGCCTTCTAGGCCAAAGCACCCCCTGGGACTGCGGGCCCACCGCCTGCGCCATCCTCTTCCTCTTGGCTGGGGAAAGCACCGAGCCTCAGCTGGAGGCGGTGGAAGGCCGGGGCGTTTCCCTGGCGGACCTGGCCCGCTATTTCCACAGCCGGGGCTGGACTGTGGAAGGGTACAAACTCACCTGGGATGAACTGCACTACTTTTTCACCAACTCCCCCAACCGCCCGCTCCTGGCCCACCGGGACCTGGAGCTCGGGCACTATGTGGTGCTGCTGGGTCTTGTGGAAGGTTTCCTGGTGGTGGCCGACCCCGCCAGCGGGGTGCGGGCGCTGCCGCCGAGGGTCTTCCTGGAAGACTTCAGCGGCTACATCCTCCACTTCCCGGAGCTTCCCCCCTTATCCAGTGTGGAAAAGCTGTTAACCTCAGTGGAACGCCGGCTGCGCCTCTTGAACCAGGCGGTAGCCGAGTTTTGAGGAGGAACGCCATGAGACAACTGGCACAAGTGTTCCTAACCCTGGCGCTGCTGGCCTGCTGCGGCCAGGTGGCCTCGGCAGCCTGGACCTGGGAAACCCAGGTTTTGAGCTCCCCCTACCATGATTTCCGCCTCTTCCACTTTCAGCTGGGTGTGACCTGGCCGGTCCAGGATCAGCTGAGCCTGGCTCTGAAACTCCCTGTACAGCTGGGAGTTGAGCCCAGCGGGCCCCGCCTGGAGCTGCTTCCGGCCCAGGGCAGCGTGGCCTTCTCCTGGCCGCTGCGGGAGGAGCTCACCAGTGAACTGGCCCTGGAGTTGGGAGTCCGCCGAGAGCAGCTGGCGCTGCGGGGCGGGGTTAAACTGGTCTTCGACCCATTGGCTCTGAAGTGCAGCCTCCTGATCCAGGAGGAGGTTACCCTGCAGGCCGGTGTGGCCTTTGCCGCCAATGAAAGATGGGCCCTGGGGGCCCACCTCAGTTACCGCAAAAACTCTCTGCTCACCTACGAACTTCACCACAGCACCGCTGGGGCAAGGCAGCTGACCTTCAGCTACACCCAGGCCCTGGATGGCAGCGTGCAGAGCTTGGGTGTGAAGATCACTTTTTAGGTCAAGCTGTCCCCCAGTTTTTCCAGCTCGTTGAGGAACGCGTCGAAGACCTGCATGGCCTGGACGATGGGCTCGGGCTTGCTTAGATCCACGCCGGCCCGGCGCAGGAGGTTCAAGGGGTAGTCGGACCCGCCGCTGGCCAGGAAGGTTAGATAGCGCTCCCGGGCGGGCTCCCCTTCCTCCAGGATCTGTTTGGCCAAGGCGGTGGCGGCGGCAAAGCCCGTGGCGTACTTGTACACATAAAACGGCCTGTAGAAGTGGGGGATCCGGGCCCACTCCATGGCGATGAGCTCATCCACCACGATATCATCGCCGAAGTACTTCTTGTTTAAGTCGTAGTAGATCTCCATGAGCTGTTCGCAGGTGACCGGTTCGCCCCTGCCCACCTTGTCGTGGACGATCATCTCGAATTCGGCAAACATGGTCTGCCTAAATACCGTGCCCCTAAACTCGTCCAGGTAGTGGTTGATCAGGTAAGCCCGGCGTTTGGGATCTTCTGTCTTGCCTAGAAGGTCGGTGTTGAGCAGTGCCTCATTCAAGGTGGAGGCAACCTCCGCCACGAAGATCCGGTAGTCGGCGTTGGGATACTCCTGGTGCTTGTTGGAGTAATAGGTGTGCATGGCGTGGCCGAGCTCATGGGCCAGGGTAAACACGTCCTTCAGGTTGCCCTGGTAGTTCATTAATACATAGGGGTGTACCCCGTAGGCACCCCAGGAATAGGCGCCGCTGGTCTTGCCCCGGTTTTCCAGCCAGTCGATCCAGCCATCCCGGAAGGCCTGCTCCAGATCGCTTAGGTACTGCTCGCCCAGGGGCTGCAGGCCTGCCCGCACCATGTCCACCGCCTGCTCCCTGGGGATCTGCTCTTCCTCCAGCGCCACCATGGGCACATAGAGATCCCACATATGCATCTCGTCCAGGCCCAAGAGCTTCTTGCGCACCCGCACATAGCGGTGGAGCAGGTGCAGGTGCTCGTGGACCGTCTGGATCAAGTTGGTGTACACCTCAGGATCCACATTATCGGTGAAGAGGGCAGCTTCCAAGGAAGATTTGTACTTCCTGGCCCGGGAGAAATAGAGTTCCTTTTTCACCGCTGCGGTATAGGTCGCGCCAAGGGTGTTTTTCCAGGCGGAGTAGGTTTCATACATGGCCTTAAAGGCCGCTTCCCGCACCTTGGGATCCTGGGACTCCAAGAATTTGATGTAGCGCCCATGGGAAAGCTCCACCATCTCCCCTTCTTCGTTGGGGATTTCCGGGAAGCGCAGGTCCGCGTTGTTGAACATGCGGAAGATATTCCCCGGTGCCCCCGCCAGTTCACCCGCGGCGGCCAGGAGCTCCTCCTGTTCCGCGGGGAGCACATGGGGTTTCATGCGCAGCAGGTCCTCCAGGTAGTGCCGGTACACCGCGAGTTCCGGGATCTCCTCAATCCAGCCCCGGACCACTTCCGGGTCCAGGCTGAGGATCTCCGGCTCCAAAAAGGCCCCGGCACTGCTCAGCTCCACCGCGGTGGAAATGGCTTGGCCGGCAAAGCCTTGGTACTTGGTATTAGCATTATCCTCGTCCTTGCGCATGTGGGAATAGGCGATGATCCTCTCCATCAGCAGAGTGATCTCATCGCGAACTTTCAGGGCCGCAAGCAGGCTCTCTCCGGAGGTGATGGTGCCCCTTAAGGCCAAGATGCGCTCCTTGCCAGCCTTGGCTTTGGCTAAAGCCTCCTGAAAGGCTTCATCGGTTGGGAAGATGTCTTCCAGCTTCCATTTCAAATCCTGTGGAACTTCAGCGCGCGTTGGCAGCTTGCTCATGTGGTTCACTCCCCTTTCTGCTTTCCCTCCCAATTCTCCACCGGCGGAATCTCTCCTTCCCCCACCACCCAAAAACAGGATCACCATCCTTTGTGGCGAAATACAAGGGGTGAGGTGTTGTCCATGAGTACGGCTGAGGTCTTTGCACTGGATATCGGCACCCGGAAGATTGCCGGCCTGCTCCTGGCTGCCGCGGAAGATGGCTTTGAACTCAAAGAAGCCGTCGTGGAACAGCAGCTGCCGGGGGCCATGGCCGATGGACAGATCCACCATATCGAGGCGGTGGCCAAGGTGATCAGGCGGATCAAGGGGCGGCTGGAAGAAGCCTGCGGACGCCCTCTGCAAAAGGCAGCCGTGGCCGCGGCGGGCAGATCGCTCCGCACCGAAGTGGGCACTAGCTCCCTGACCTTCCCCCTCAACCACCGCATCAGCGCCGATGAAGTGAGGGCCCTGGAGCTGGATGCGGTCCGGGCAGCGGTGGAGCAGCTGGCCCCCTCCAGTGAGGGCGGGGTGATGCACAGTTACCTCTGCGTGGGCTACAGCGTGATCCAGTACTACCTGGACGGCGAACCCATCGGCTCTTTGGAGGGACATCAGGGATCCACAGCCCAGGTGGAGGTGATCGCCACCTTCCTGCCCCGCATCGTCATCGATTCCCTGAGTACCGCCCTGGAGCGGGCGGGCTTGGGGATGCTCTCCCTAACCTTGGAGCCCATCGCGGCCATGCACGTGGTGGTGCCCCCCACCATGCGTATGCTCAATATCGCCTTGGTGGATGTGGGAGCCGGAACCTCCGACTTGGCCATCTCCGCGGAGGGAACGGTCAAAGCCTACGGCATGATCTCCTACGCGGGAGATGCCCTCACGGCCGGGTTGGCGGAGCACTTCCTGCTGGACTTCAAAGTGGCTGAGCAGCTGAAAGTGGGACTAAAGCCCCAGGAGCCCGCCCACTGCCGGGATGTGTTCGGCAATGACCTCACCCTCGCCTATGAAGAGGTTGTGGCGGTGATGCAACCCCGGGTGGAGACCTTGGCGGAAAAGATCGCCGGGGAGATCATCGCCTTAAACGGCTGCGCTCCCAAGGGTGTGATCCTCATCGGAGGCGGCAGCCGCGCCCCGGGCCTGGCGGAACTGGTGGCCCAAAAACTCAACCTCCCTGCGAACCTGGTGCGCCTGCGGGATCGGGAAAGCCTCAGCAGCGTGCAGGGGAGCCCCCACTTCCACGGACCCGAAGCCATAACACCCATCGGTATCGGCTGCACACACCTGGACCGCAGATCCATGGAGCTGATCTCGGTCACCGTCAATGGCAGCCGCCTGCAGCTCCTGCAGATGCCCACCACCACCGTGGCCGAAGCCCTGCTCCATGCTGGCTTGATCCCCGCCCAGTTGGTGGGCAGGCCCGGGCCAGCTTATACGGTGGAGCTAAACGGCCGCTGCATTACCCTACCCGGTTCTTCGGGCCAACCAACGGTGCTCACCAAGAACGGAGAACCCTGCGAGCTGGGGAGCACCCTCGCGGATGGCGACCGCCTGGAGGTCATGCCAGGCCAGCCTGGAGAGCCGCCCCAGGTCACCCTAGGCGAGCTCATCGATGCGCCGGCCCTGGTGAAAAACATCGGCCTGAACGGCTCTCCCCTGGAGGTCAAACCACTAGTGCGGGTCAACGGCGGGGAAGAACCCTTTACTTACATCCTGCAGGATCGGGACAAAATCTCCCTCACGCCCATCACCAGCTACCGGGAGCTCTTTAGCCTTCTGGATATCCCTTTAGAGCGCACCCTGTCCTTCTTCCTCAACGGCAAAGAGCAGACTGCCGGGGAAAAGTTGGAGCTTGTGGTGGATGGCCTCCCCTGCCCCTTAGATACACCCATCCGATCTGGCCAGGACGCCGCTTACCTCTACAAACCCTGGACCCTCAGGGACCTTTTCCCGGTGAACTCTCAACACATCCCCGGGATCGTGGTGCAGGTGAACGGCGCCAAGGTGGAGCTCAATCATAAAGAGCCGGCCCCGGTGGTTAACGGGCAGCAGGTGGCTTTGGACTATGTGATAAAGCCCCAGGACAGGATTGAGTTCCAACCCAATCTCGCTGGGGCCCTGGGCGAGTATATTGTCACCGACATTTTCCGGAGTTATGAGCCCGATGAGGCTTTCACCACTAAGGGCGGCCACATCCTGGTCAATGGCGAAAAAGCGGGCTTTACCACGCCCATCAAGCATGGTGATGTGGTGGAGCTGGTACCCTACGGGGCGGCAACCGGAAACTCCTGAATGCCGGCCGCGTAGGGGGCGATCTCATACAGGCCGAAACAGATCACCGCGTCGGTTTCCGTAAGGTAAAAACCCTGATCCGCGGTGAACAGCCCAGGTGTGAACTGGTCGATGAAGAACCATTGCGGCTCCTGGGCTATTTTTTCATTAATGGCCTCGGCGGCGCGGTCGATCTCCTCTTCGGTGGGGAACAGCTCAAAGAAGCTGAGTTCCTGGCCTGTGGTCAAATCCACGTTGATGTAGTCGCAGTAAGTCATGCCGTGGGCGCCCCCGGTGAAGGTATAGGTGGTCAGGACTATGCTGAGCAGACCTCCCCGGTTCAGCTTCACCTCGAACTGCACAATTCCCTGGAAGGGAAAGGCCGCAAAGATGGGCTCCTCTTCCAGGACCATGTGGGCCGTTTCCTGAAGAAAAGCCGCCAGATCCTGCACCGCCTGGCGCAGATTCTGGTTGAACTGCTCCTCCCAGACCGGATCAGGGGCGCCGGCCAGCTGGGGCACCTGGGCGGTGATCTCCAGCTCAGGCGAACGATACTCGTACCGGTACTCCGAAACCACCAGCTGATTGGGATACCCCTGGGCCATGCGCTGCCAATAGCTGCTGGCTGCGGCGCCAGTTCCCCACATGCCGCACACAAGGATCAACACCAGACCAGCCAAACCGAGCTTTTTCATGGTAAACACCCCTTCGTTGGATTACCGAATAATTCCACCCCTCTTCCCCACTTCCCTGCGCCCCAGAACGCCCGAAGAAACAGGTTGAGGCCGCTACTCGAAGCGCACCACCGCGGTGTCCTCGGTGGGGTTCTTGCCCGCGAGGATCATCTTCAGTTCGTACTCCTGGCCCTTCAGCTCGGAGTTATACACCTCTTCCGTGAGGGCAAAACCGAGGCTCTGCTCGATTTCCTCCCACAGGGGCAGCAGGGAGATGCTGGGAAGCTCGTAATCGTCCGCCACACCACCGACAACCCATATGGATTCACCTATGGATTCCGTATGCTCATACACTACTTCTCCGGCACCGTCACGCACCTCGATGACCGCGCTCTCCAGTGTGTAGGAGAAGCTCAAACCCGACATTTTGAACTGCAGGGTGATCCCGGTAAGCTCGCTCTGCTGGAAGCGGATGGTAATGGGATCGGGCTTGATGGTGAAATTGATTTTAGGCGCTAGACAGCCCGCCAGGAAAATGACGGCCACAACAAGGCTCAGCAGTTTCCAGTGTTTCACTGAGGTTCCCTCCCGCACCGCGTTTTGCTGCTTGTTTCTCTACAGACCCGCCATCACCTGCCAGGAAGGGGGCTTTTTTGCCGGGGATGAGAGGAGCTCCAGCAGGCGAGTCGAATTCCTACAGGGATTGCCTGGCTAGAAAGGAAGATGCCTAGTGGCGCTGCTTCTGGGCGCTTTAATTTTGGGCTTTATCGCGGCCCGCTGGCGGCTGCTCCCCGGCTCCCTGCGGCCAAGGGTACCCGCTTTAGGGAGCGCAGCCCTTTTCCTCCTCCTTTTTGCCCTGGGCCTTTCCTTGGGCAGCAACCAGGAACTGATCTCCGCCCTGCCTGTTTTGGGACTGCGGGCCGTGCTGCTGAGCGTGGGCACCCTTGGCGGCAGCGTGCTGCTGGTGTGGCTTGTGGCTGAGTTAGGGGGGAAAGGCCGGTGACCTGGAAGATCGTGGGGAGCCTCATGGCGGGGGTGCTCTTGGGCCGCCTGCTCAACGTGGAAAACGGAGAAGTCCTGGGCCTGGTGGGAGATTTTGCCCTGGCCGCCCTGCTCTTTGCCGTGGGCTTTAGCCTGGGCGCCGATGCAGATCTGGGCAGGAAGATCAAGGGACTGCCCAAGATCTATCTGGCTGTTCCCTTCTTGGTGGCCGCGGGTTCCCTCATAGGTGCGGTGGCCTTGGGGCTGCTTGGCGGTGTGGTACCTGGTGAGGCGGCCCTGGTTGGTGCCGGTTTTGGCTGGTATTCCCTTTCGGCGGTGCTCATCGCCCAGGGCTATGACCTGACCTTGGGCACTTTGGCCCTGCTGACTAACGTCTTCCGGGAGTTCTTGGCCATCCTGCTCATCCCAGCGGTGGCCAGAAGGCTCGGTAAAGCGGCGGCGGTGGCCCCCGGGGGAGCCACCGCCATGGATGTGACACTGCCCATTATTGCGGCCCATACCGACAGCCAAACGGCTATCTTGGCCTTTTATTCAGGCACTGTACTCAGCGCGCTCGTGCCTGTGGTCATTCCCTTTATTCTGCAGCTGCTCCAAAGCTGAGGTGCTACTCCACCTGGCCGCCTTCCCTGAAGCTGAAACTTGGGTTCCTCTGTTCCAAAAGCCAGGGAATCAGCTCAGGTTCGTTGTAGGCCAGGGTCCAAGAATCATGTCCCACGCCCGCGTACTTGGTGAACCGGATGGGCGCCTGGAGATTGAGCAGCACCTCCACCAGATCTTCTGTCATCTTGCAGGGCACCACTGGATCATCTCCTCCGTGGAAGGCCCAGATGGGCACGTCTTTTAGCACCGCGATGCGCTCCGGAAAGCCCATGAGCCACCAGGTTCCCCCGCAGATAGGCACCAGGGCGGCAAAGGCCCGGGGCTGGTGCACGGCCCAGTGCCAGGTACCAAATCCCCCCATACTGAGCCCCGTGAGGTAAATGCGCTCCACATCCACGGCGTAGTTCCTGATAATCTCCAAAAACAGCTGATCCAGCTCATCCAGGCTGCGATCCCAGGTCCAGTTCTCCGGGCACTGCGGTGCCACAATGATAAACGGGAACTCCTTACCTTCCTTCACCTGCTTGAGGGGGCCGTGGACCGCGACCAGGTCGAGATCGTCCCCCCGCTCCCCTGCACCGTGGAGGAAAAACAGTACAGGCCAGCGCTGCTCCCCTCGCCCCTCGTAACCCGGCGGTAAGTACAGAGCGTAGGGCAGCTGAAAGGGCTTAACAACAGTACCTTCGATCTGTTGATGAAGAACTCTCTGCGACAAAGTCTAACCATCCTCTCTGCATCACGCTTCTTGCGGAATTATAGAACGTGGTTAGTACTTCTTGTTCCGCCCCGCTTTTCCTTGTCAAAAGGGAAGAAAGGTAAGCCCCCTTGGCCGGAGCCAACGGTGCCCTCACCACCTCCGCCTGGGGAAAGAGCAGGCCCAGGAGGTACTGCACCCGCTGGCGGATGAATTCCGAGCCCAAGAGCAGGGGACCGTACAGACCGATCACCGGATCAGGCCGGCTGAAGCGCTTACCCAGCCTGGTGACGAGCCGGACCAGATCCAGGGCGATGTCACTGGCAGCCGCCAAAGCCCAGGGGTTACCCTGCCGGCTCAGCCGGTCCAAAAGCTCAGCCAACTCTGACAGACACTGGCCGTTTTCCTGCAGTTCCTGGATCTTGAGGAAATCCGCCAATTCCGCACTGGTTCCCCACCGCGCCCAGCTGGCCAGCTGGGCGTCGATGCGCCTGCCGGGAGCATTGAGGAGTTCCCCTAGCTGAGCGCGATGCTGCTGCCCCCCTTCCGACTGGAGGACGGCCAGACCCACCTGGCTGCCCATGAGCAGCAGACGCTCCTTGGGGCTGTGCAGTCCCAAGGCGCCGCTTGTGGCATAGTCTTCCACCTGTACCACCGTATCATCAACCAAACCAGCCACCACTGGCAGCAATTCCTCCTGGGTCAGCTGGTGGCCCTTTTTGTATGTAAAGCAAACCCCTGCTATTTTCGACCGGCTTTCCTGGCCCACCGCCTCAATAATCCTTTTCAGATTGGACCTGGCGGTTTTGACGCCCCAATAACGGTGGTTCACAGAACCGCCCCTCCCGGTGGAGAGAATCTCACCGGATGAATCCCCCACAACCACAAATGTGCAGTAGTTAGTGTCCGCAATCCCTAGAAATAGTCTGGTCTCCATGCTCAGTTGCCTAAGTAGCCCGACTTGACCCTCATTCAACTGGGATAAAGATTCTGTCTATTTTAGGGATCTCGACTACTCGGCACATTCCCCCCCTTTAGTCCCAAGTT